>JAVXWV010000663.1:0-3945 GCA_032230775.1 Mycobacterium sp.
ACCCGTCGAACCCGCTAGCTTCGGCGCCGCCGCCGTCACCGCCGGCATAGCCGCCGCCGTCCTGTCCGGCGTCCAACCCGTCTTGGTAGCCGTCACCGTAGCCCTGCTCGAAACCCTGTGCGCCGTAGTCAACTCCGTGCATGCCGGAGAACATCGCGTCGAACAGCAGGACGGACCCAAGGCCCCACGCACCGGCCACAAGCGCCGGTTTCCACCACGGCTCCGAGTACCAGCCCGCGGGCACGGGACGGCCGGCGACGCGGCCGCCGGGGTAGTAGTTTGGAGTGCGTTGCGAGGGTGTCGGCGACGCCTCGATCTGGCGGCCCTCGAAGTCGATGCGACGGTCTTCGGTGACGGTGCCTGCCGACTGCTGCCCGGTCAGCGACTCCAATTCCGGCCCAGGGTCCATGCCCATCGCGGTGCGCGCGGCACGGACGTAATACAGGCCCTCGATCGCGCTTTCCTTGGCCAGCGCGGCCTGCCGCGCCGTGGTCGCCTGGTCGATCTGCGACGACGCGGCGGTGTACCGCTCTGAGGCGTCGGCCATGGCCTGCTTGGAGGCGTCGTCGGTGCCCGTGATGTTGAGCACCTGCCCACCGAGCCGTTCGATGAGCCGACGCGCATCGGCCTTCGCGTCGGCCAGCGAGGCGGCGTTGCGCCTGCCCGAGGCCTTCGAGGAGCTGTACACCGCCAACCCGATGGCAGCGATGACAACGATGATGAGGACCAGCAAGACGCCGTTCATGGCTTCCAGCGTACCGACAGGAAAGCTTGGCGCTCTGGCCTCGAGTCGCCACCCCGGCTGACGCCGCTCCGATTGCTTTGACAGACTGTGCGCATGGCACAGATAACGCTGCGTGGTAATCCCATCAACACGGTCGGCGAATTACCCGCCGTCGGATCGCCGGCCCCCGGCTTCTCGCTCACCGGTACCGATCTGGGTGCGGTCAGTAGCGACCAGTTCAGCGGTAAGCCCTTGTTGCTCAACATCTTTCCGTCCGTCGATACACCTGTCTGCGCGACGAGCGTGCGGACCTTCAACGAGCGTGCGGCCGGAAGTGGTCTCTCGGTGCTCTGTGTATCGAATGATCTGCCCTTCGCGCAGAAGCGATTCTGCGGAGCGGAGGGCATTGAGAACGTCACTACTGCGTCGGCGTTCCGCGACAACTTCGGCGAGGATTACGGCATCGCTCTGGCCGACGGTCCGATGGCCGGACTGCTTGCACGCGCGGTCGTGGTGATAGGTGCGGACGGCAACGTCGCATACGCAGAACTGGTACCCGAAATCGCGCAAGAGCCCAATTACGATGCGGCGCTTGCGGCAATGGTTAGCTGACTCGCAACAGCTTCATCTCCGCAAGATGTTGCGGAAGCGCGTCGATGTACTCGGTTAAGTCGTCGCCCTCGAGATCAATCGGTTCCTCGCGGGCGATGGTCAGGAGAGCTTCCACCAGTGCATCGCGATCGCGGGTGCCGTCCAGCAATGGCAGCAGATGGCGGTCAACCGGCGAGAGCAGGTGCGTCTCGTGCCAGAGGTTGAAGGTTGACGCATCGACTTTTCTGCGCGTCAGCTCCGCCATACGCCTCGCAGTCTCATCAAGGCGCAGCGGCGTGGGCGCCGCGTCGGGCAAGACCGGATCAAGCCGGCAGCGCGCCTGTCCCTGCAGGATTAGAACGCCCATCAGGCTGTCGATGTGGTCTGGGAGGGTCGCGCTGGGATTGAATCCCGCAGAAACAAGCCGCGCGTGCACCTCATCCACCAACTCTTGTCGTGACAGCGTCCACGGCCAGCGGGCGCTGAGCGCATCCAGTGCCGCCTTGATTCCCGGATCGTTGGTGAACAACGTTGAACCGTCTGCCTGCTGATACTCCTGGCGTGAGTTGTCGAGTCGCGTCTGCTCCTCGACGGGAGGTACCAGGGCGGCGATGTGCAAGCGGCGGAAACGGCTGCCGTCGGGCTTGTACCGGATCTCCTGCGCACGTTCGGCATGAACCAGCATCGTTTCGCGAAACGTGCGGTTGGCGACAAAATCGATGTATTGCTCCATCAACACCTGGACGCCGCCACACTTCTCGACCAAGTGCTCTGCAACCTTGGGGCCGAAGTTGGCGGGGAACATCGCCTCGGGGTGGGCTTCCGCTAGGTAGGCAAGCCCGTGCGTGCCGGCATGCGCGACCATCTCGTAGAAATAGCAAGGCCTGTTGAACGTTTCGAGTTCGTCGTGCAGCAGGTGGGAATCGCCGAAACCTTCGGAGTGAGCCCTGAATTCGGCCAGCACTCTGGTGAGCACACCGTCGGCCGGAACCACCTCCTCCAGGAACTCGACCATGCCGCGTGCGTCGCGCGCCTTCTCCTCCGGTGTCGCGCTGGCACCGCTGGCCAGCAGCATGGCATCGCGCGCGACCTCCTTGGACTTCCAGCCCGGATAGACGTTGTAGCTCACGTAGGCCACACCGTCGGAACTGAGCAACGTGCGGAACGCGGACAACAGCGCGTCCTGTACCTCCGCGGGCACCCAGCTATACACACCGTGGGCGATGACGTAGTCAAACTGTCCCAGCGGGCCGAGGTCCATTTGCGCGATATCGCCCGCAAGCAGCTCGACGTTGTCAAGCCCAAGGGCCTGCACAGTCAGGCGCCCTTGGTCGATCTGCGCCGGCGACAGATCGATGCCGACAACACGGGCACGAGGATGAGCCGTCGCATAGGGGATTACGTTCCCCCCTGCGGCACAGCCGATTTCGAGCACACGAGCGGTCGAGACATCGGGTGTCTCCAGCCCGAACAAATAGGCGACCGCGGCCAGGTGTCCCGGGGCCGACTGCGGATACGAGACCGAGTTGTACGGCGTCGTGTCGTAGTCAGCGCGCAGCCGGTCAATCGCATCGTCAATGTCGTAGGTGGCGCGTGCCTGTTCGGCCGGTTGAATCAATTCGTGCTCCTGATCGATGTGGCTCCACGATCGGCCTGCGTCAACATTCGACCACACCCTCGGCTTCGACACCGAAGACGGTCCTCCGCGCGGTGGGATAGTTTGGCGTCCAACTGGTTTCGGGCCAACCCGGACATTGACGCGTCGAACACAGTCGCAACGACTGGGCTACGCGGAGGTGGACAACTGCTGACTATTCAGTAAACGAAATGCAAAATTCGCGAGATGACGGTTGCGAGTCAAGTCGGCGCAAGTGAATATGGTCGGCCATCAAACAGCTGGTCGACCGGCTGAGGGACGTCTACCCAGATGTACCGGCGGATACCGTCGTTACGGTGGTCCACCATAACCACGCGAAGTTCGACGGGCGCCCCGTCCGAGACTTCGTGCTGTTGTTCGTGGAGCGCGGCGCGAAAGAAGAGTTGATGCGCCTGCGCGTCTAGCCCGGCTGCGACCACAGCGCCGAGAAGCGCCGGTCGAGTGCGGCTATGAGAAGATCCAACTCTCGCTTTTTGGCTTTCAATTCGCGGACGTCGGATCGCATGCGTGCCATGGTGCGAAGCCCGACGACCTGTTTGGCTGCCATGCACTCGCGTAGCCGAGCGTGACTGCGGGCAAGTTCGCAAGTCGTGTCGTCACGCTGCTTGGCGAGGAGTCCGCGGAAGTACGCCGCTTGTGAGGCATCGGCCGCCCGCGTCGCGCCGACCCACTGCACCCCGACCGTCACCGTCGTAATTTAGCGCCGCTCTTAGACATCTGCCACCCGGATCACAGGAGGGGTTCAGCCGGGGCGGTTGAATCAGTCGCGGATGACCCCGAGGGCGGCGTAGACCTCGTCGGACAGCCTCACGCTGCGCGGGTCGGCATTACATTTCGTGGCGTCGAAGCAATTCATCACGTACGCGTAGCCGATGCGGTGCTCGAGGTCGACGAACGCGAACGAGCCGCCGGACCCGCCATGGCCGAACGTCCGCGGGTTCGGGCCGGCATTGCCACGCTGATTGAGCATGTA
>JAVXWV010000557.1:0-3316 GCA_032230775.1 Mycobacterium sp.
TCGTCGGCCTCCCAGATCGCGTAGGACGCGGGTGCGCCGGGGACCAGGGTGCCGGTGATTCCGTCGCGCACTCCGCCTGCGCGCCAGGCGCCGCGGGTTGCGGCCGCGAACGCCGCCCGTGCCGAGATCGCGCTGCCAGCGGTGTGATGTCGGGTCGCCGCGCGGACCGTCGCCCACGGGTTCATGTCGGTTACCGGACTGTCGGAACCGAAGGCGATTGGCACGCCTTGGGATGCTAACAGCGCCAATGGGTTCAGCCTCGTGCTTCGGTCAACGCCGAGACGTTGCGAATACATGCCGTGGTCACCGCCCCACAGCGCATCGAAATTGGGCTGCATGCTGGCGAAGACGCCCCATGCGCCGAGCCGGCCTGCCTGGTCGTCGGTGACCATCTCGAGGTGTTCGAGTCGATGCCCGCAGCGCGCCACCGCCGGTGCCCCGAAGTGGTCGACGACTCGCTCGAGCGCGGTCACCACGGCGGTGACCGCGGCGTCACCGATGACGTGGAATCCCGCCGTGATGCCCGCTTCGGTGCAGGCGTGCAGGTGAGCGGTGATCGCGTCGGTGCCGAGGTAGGTATTGCCACAGCGGTCGGGCGCGTCGGCGTACGGCTGCTGCAGCCACGCCGTGTGCGAGCCGAGCGCTCCGTCGACGAACAGGTCGCCGGCCAGCCCGCGGGCACCGGTGCCGTCGATCAGGTCGCGGGCCTGGTCGGCGGTGGTGACATGTTCACCCCAGTAACCGACGACCTCGACGCCGTGATCTGTATCGCGCACCCCGTGCCAGTCGTCAAGGCCGCCGATGTCGGGTCCGGCGCATTCGTGGACGGCGACGATGCCGAGTGCGGCCGCGGCGTCTAGCGCGGCCAGCCGAGCGTGGTGGCGCTGCTGGCCATTGAGCTTGTCGCGGGCGGCCGCGCGCACCAGGTGGTGAGCGTCGCTCGTCAACGGCCGCTGCGGGTCGAACCCGGCGGCGTCGGCAAGGCCTGGCGGGAGGCGGCGCAGCGCGGTCGAGGCCGCGGCGGAGTGGACGTCGATGCGGGCCAGGTAGGTGGGTCGGTCACCGACAACGCCGTCGAGGTCGTCGGTGCTTGGCGCGGTGTGCTCCGGCCAGCCGGATTCGTCCCAGCCGTGTCCCCAGATCGGACCGTCGGGGTGCGTCGACGCGTAGTCGCCGATGAGGTCGAGGCAGTGTCGCAGCGATGTGGCGTTTCGCAGGTCGAGGCCGGCCAGTGTCAGGCCGGTGGCGGTGAGGTGGACGTGACTGTCGACGAATGCGGGTGCCACAAAGCCGCCGTCGAGGTCGACCATCTGCGCGTCCGGAAACTGTTGGCGCCCAACGTCATCACTGCCGAGCCACGCGACGATACCGTCGCTTACCGCCATCGCGGTTGCGTCGGGCATGGCGGGGCTGTGCACCCGCCCGTTGAGGAGGAGGGTCGTCACTTATTCGGGCTTGCGCTCCACGGCCGTTGGTTCGACGGCAGGGTCGTCGCTGACGTCGATGACTTCGCCGTCAATGTAGTCGCCGCTGCCTGCTGCGGTATATCCCCAGCCGGGGGCGGTCGCTCCGGCGGCGGTGACCAACGGCACCCGCCGTGCGGCCATCGCGGTGACCAGCGGCCGAGCCGCGGCCCGCGTCGGCGGCAGCAGCAACAGGGCACCGACGACCGAACTGGCGAGGCCGGGGATGGCGACAAGGACCGTGCCGAGGGCAACGAGCACGCTGTCGGCCGCCGCTCCCTGGATGGTCGTCGCCGTCAGGCCCGACTGCAGCCGACGAATGTGACGCTTGACCTGCGAACCGGCGAGGGCCAGGCCGACGACGAAGGTCCCGAGCAGGAGCAAGACCGTCCAGCCGAAACCGATCGTCGAGGCCAGCGCCACGATGACCGCCAGCTCGACGAGCGTGTAGACCAGAAACAGCCGCATCGCCATATTCTGCCAACGCTTCGCGGGCCCTCCGAGTTCCTAGGCCGCCTTCAGCTCGACGCCGACGCTCTTCTTGTCGAGGCCGCGCAGCTTCATGTACACGCCGAAGCCCCACCCGAGAATCCCGTATCTTTTGTTGACCGCGCGTTGGACGGCCATGGCTTCGGATTTATCGAGAACCCTGGCGACCGCCTCGATCGAGTCGCTCTTCGGCTTGCCGCGAGGGTCGCAGATCGCCAACGTGACTCGCGGGGTGTTGCGGATCCGCTTGACCTTCCACGAGTCTTCTTCGGTCATCACCAGCAGGCGATCGCCATCCGGGGCCGCCCAGATCGCCGTCGGCTTGGGCGTGCCGTCCTTGGTGAACGTGGTCAGCAGGATGTAGCGGGCCTTGGCGACTTCGTCGAATGTGGGAGCCATGATCACGCCGCCTTGAGTTCGATGGTGACGTTGTTCTTCATTCCCCCGCGCACCTTGGAGAAGACGTTGAATGTCTTGCCCAGCAGCCCGTACCGATTGCCGATCGCGTCATACGTCGCGCCGTTGGCCGCCTTGTCCAGGATCGCGGCGAAGGCCTCGACAGCCTCACCCTTCGGGTTACCGCTTCGGTCGCACGGCGCGATGGTCACGCGCGGGGTGTTGCGGATCCGCTTGACCTTCCAGGACTGCTCCTGGGTGATGACGACCAACCGATCGCCTGCGGGCGCGGCCCAGATGGCCGTCGGCTTGGGCCTGCCGTCCTTGGTGAACGTGGTGAGCAGGATGTACTCGGACTTGGCAACATCAGCAAAAGTGACTGGCACGAAACCAATCTATCTCCCCGGGTCGCTACGCTCCTGCCCGCCGGACCTAGCCTTCGAGCTCGCCTTCCGTCTCGAGCAGCACTTGGCGCAGGCCGTCGAGGGTGGCCTGTTCCGGTTGCGCCCACATCCCCCGCCCGGCGGCTTCAAGCAGGCGCTCGGCCATGCCGTGCAGCGCCCACGGGTTCGACTCGGCCATGAACTTGCGGTTCTCATCGTCGAGCACGTACTCCGCCGACAGCCGCTCATACATCCAGTCGGCCATCACCCCGGCGGTGGCGTCGTAGCCGAACAAGTAGTCGACTGTGGCGGCCATCTCGAAGGCGCCCTTGTAGCCGTGCCGCCGCATCGCGGAAATCCACCGCGGATTGACGACCCTGGCGCGGAAAACTCGTGCCGTCTCCTCGGTCAGAGACCTGGTACGGACAGCGTCCGGTGAGGTGGAGTCGCCGATGTAGGCAGCCGGCGCCTGCCCGGTGAGGGCGCGGACGGTGGCGACCATTCCGCCGTGGTATTGGAAATAGTCGTCGGAGTCGGCGATGTCGTGCTCGCGGGTGTCGGTGTTCTTGGCCGCCACCACGATTC
>JAVXWV010000793.1:0-2672 GCA_032230775.1 Mycobacterium sp.
TCCTCCAGTGACGGTGGGCATGGCACTTTCGGCGTTGCTGGCAGCTTTCCTCGCCATTTCGGTAGCCGCAGCGCTGGTCGTGGTGGCCTACCGGCGATTCCTGCGCCGCCGCTTGGCCGACGAGCTACTACGGCTCTCGGGTCCATCAATTGTCCGAGCGTTGCTGCCGCAGCAGGTGATGACTACCTTCCTGTCGGAAATCTACGGTGACAGCGAGGCCAACCGCGATGTCGTCGCCGGCGTGCTGGGCGGTGTGGGCGCCGAACCACACGGTGGTGATCTCACCATCAGCATCCATACCACTGTCGACTACGAGCTGCGCGCAGTTAATCACCACACCTTCGAACTCATCTCGACAGTGAGCTACAGCTTCAAGGAAAATGTGGCCAACCACAGGTTCGCCATCTTCGCCATGTGCGACCCGCAACTTCGGGACTCCATCACGCTCGCCTGTCGACTGCCTCTGTTCGAATCCTGGTTCGTACCCGACCAGTCGCTTTTCGAACAATCAGTGGACGCAATGCTCCCCTCGGTGCACATCGGAATTCGCTACACCGATCTCGACGGTGAGCATCATGAGGTCATGCCGGCCGAGGTTGCGTTGACCGAGATGAAATACCAAGACTGGCCGGAGTTTTTGACCTTCTTCCGGGGACCGGTGGGGACGATGCCTCGACAGAACCCAGCGCAATATCTAAGCACACTGCGAATCTTCGAATGCGATCTCGGCGAACTCACCGACGTCGACCACGTCGTCGGCTCAGTGGAGAGTTTGTCGCTGCGCTTCACGACCTTGGGACGGATGGACGACGGCTTCTGCTTCTGGCAGGCACCGTACCCCTGCTACGTCGATCGCATCAGCTTCGACGCCGCGGCACTGACGTTCGACGGTGCATCCTGGGAGTTCCAGGTGGTGCCTTTCACGTTCCGTTCAGCTATCGCGACCGGAGCATGGACCCCGGCAGAGCAGCTCAAGGAGCTCACCGTACGCTCCTGGCTGCTCCCCGGCCACGGCGTCGCACTACTGTGGAAGCCCACCTCGAATGACGACTCCCTCTCTGCACAGCTTCGCGGCGCATGATATTCCCGCCATGCACGCAGCGATCGCTGCGCCCAGCGCACTACAGCGCGAGCGCCGAGCCCTGTATCAGCTCGCCGCGGAGCTGCTGGAACACGGCGATCCACCGGTGCTCGACCTCGATGTCATCGACAGTCCGCTAGCTCGCCATCGCATCGGCGACGCGCTGGCCGGTCACGAGAATTTCGTGAGCTCGACGTTGGTCGGTCTCAACGCCCTGGCGGCGTCAGGCGCCGGCCCGCACGACCTGCGTGTGGTGTCTCGGCCCGAGGCCAACACTCTGCTCGCCGCAGCGTTGCGGACCATCGGCGCGGAGCTGGAAACTCAGCAGCCCGGGTTTTGCCCACCGGCGCTACTTACCGAGGCCGACGGCCAGCGCTTCACTTCGGCGCTGGCCATGCTACGAAACGGGGTAGCCCTCGCTCGGTTGGTGAGCCCTGAGTTGATTGATGACCTTCTTGCGCATATCGCGCTGGTCGGCGTCCTCGACCCGGAGTTCGCCGGACGGCTGGTTTCCGCATCCCCGCGCGCCTACCCCGGACTCGTCCTGCTGAAGGCCCCGCGGTCGAGTATCGCGGTGGCCGAGGCCCTCGTGCACGAAGGTGCGCACCAGAAACTCTTCGATCTGGCCATCACCCACGACCTGCTCACCGCTGACTCCGACCGGTGCCCGCCGTTTCACCCGCCGTGGGCACCGCCGCAGCGCCGCTGGCCACTCGAGCAGACCCTGGCGGCGTGCCATGCCTATGCCTGCCTCGCTCGATTCGGTGACGAGGCCGGCGTCACGGCGGGAAGCTGTCCGGTAAACCCCGAGTCGTTGCTTCCGGTGGCAAGTGAGCGAAGCAAGATCCTCGGTCACTGGCTGCTAAACCAAGGTGATCACCTCGGCATCCACGCCCACCTGTTGCTGGACGGGCTCCTCGGCCGACGGCCAAGCACCTCGCCGACCGCGGCGACCCGACCGAGTGCGGTGGCGGCGGACTACATCATCGACACCCCGCTGGAATTTCGCCGCTGCGGCTCGCCCGACCGGGTGCTGGTGGGGCGCCCCTCGCACCCACCGCAGCTTTACTGGGTCACTGATGACGCGGCGACGGTGCTGGAGCTACTCACCCACGAATCTCTCAACGACGTCGCGCGCACCTTCGCCCAACGGTGGCGCATTCAGCAGCTCGACGCGACGGACCGGCTGAGCGGGTTGCTCTCGGATCTCTACGTAACTGGACTCGTCAAGATAAAGACACGCGGCGGGTAGCCCGTAACAGAGCGTCGTTAGCATCAAATCCATCGTTCTACAGAGATAGACTCCGATGGCCCGCGAGACTTCGTTGAGGACAGTGCACCAACGAAGTATGCGGTGCCTGTCGACTGGTTCCGGGGCGTTGGCGCGCCGCGCGACGATAGTGGCCGCCACCCAGGGCTATCATCCCGTCCCGTGCGCTATCGGGGTGTCGCGGTTCTCGTCACGACTCGCGACACAGCACGGCATGGGATATTGCGGGCTTTTGCATCGGGAAGGAGCGTCTGGAATGAGCGCCTCAACCGACGACGCATCCCCAGCCGAGCGCCATGACGAGCCATCAGATCCGAACCG
>JAVXWV010000820.1:0-3995 GCA_032230775.1 Mycobacterium sp.
GGTGTCGTTCGGGGTTCGTGGCGGCGGGTCGGAGTTTCAGGGCCCCGACATGAGTAAGTACGTCGATCGCCTGCCGCTGGCGAGTCCGATGCAGATGGCGGACCTCTACGACATCGGCTTCGACGAGATCCTCGACGTGCTGGAGGCCGTCGGCGACGCGCTGGTGTTCGAGAGGAACGCCCACCTGCAGGAAGCGTATGAAGCTGCGCTACTGGCCAATCCGCTGCCTGCGGCGATGTTGAAGAACAGCTACCAGATTCTTCAGCCGCTGTTCGCGCGGGCCAACGTGCTCGAGGTCGCCGACAGTCAGGTCGGTCTCAACTATCTGAACGGGTTGGTTCCGCAGCGCCTCGCCGACGGTCGTGAATTGCGCGTACGGGCCTTCGGTTCACGGGTGCTGCACATTCCAGCCGGAAACGGCGGGCTCGTCTCGGCGGTCACCATTCTGCGGTCGGTCATCGCACGCTGCGACACCATCATCAAGGCGCCTTCGAACGACCCGTTGACCGCAATGGCCATCGCACGAACCCTGGCCGACGTCGCGCCGGATCACCCGATCACCAAACACCTTGTGGTCGGCTACTGGAAAGGCGGTGATCTCAGCGTCGAGGAGGAGCTGTATCAGCCGCAGCACATCGAGAAGATCGTCGCGTGGGGAGGTTTGGCGTCGGTCAAGCACGTCACCCGCTACATCCAGCCGGGGCTGGAGTTGATCGCCCTTGACCCGAAGCGCAGCGCGACCATCATCGGGGCGGAGGCATTCGAGGACGAGGCCACCATGCGCGACGTCGCGGGCCGCGCGGCAGTCGACGTCGGTGTCGCCAATCAGGAGGGCTGCGCCAACGCCAGGGTGATCTACGTGATGAGCGGCACCGACGCCGCAGGCATCGCCAACGCCAACCGCCTTGGCGAGATGATCTACGAGGCGTTGATCGAGCTGCCGGAGTTCATCAGTACCCCTCCGCTGCATCCGAGCCGCGAGCTGTTCGAGCACCTCGAGGCGTCACGCATGACCGAAGACTGGTATCGCGTGATCGGCGGCGAACACCGCGAGGGCGCGATCGTCGTGTCCCAGTTCGATTCTGCGGTGGACTACTCAGCGATGTTGTCCGGTCGGGTCGCCAATATCGTGCCCGTCGACAGCCTCGACAAGGTCACCGGCGCGGTCAACGCCTACACCCAGACCATCGGTATCTACCCCGAAAGTCTGAAACGCCAACTCCGCGATCAGCTTCCGTTGTTCGGTGCCCAGCGACTCACGACTCTCGGCTACGCCTGCAACGTCGCAATCGCGATGCCACAGGACGCGATCGAACCCATTCGCCGCATGTGCAAGTGGATCGTGGACGAAGAATGTGACCCCGAAGTGGTGATTCCGCTCTGGCGGCTAGGGGCGACTGCTGCGGAGAGTCTGAAGTAAACAACTGTCCAATTGTGTCTACCAAGATCATTGGGCTCGCCGGCTAGAAACACTTCGCTCTTCGAGTCTGCGTCGCGATATTTCCAGTATGGATGGCTATTTCGTCAATATCTTGTGCGGTTGACGCCCCCTGACTTAGGATAGACAAGTGTCTAATCATGCGCGCGGTCGCTCGCACGCCGCCACGACCGGCCTCTTCCGGTATCAGCTGACTGTCATCGCTGCCAGTGTGGCTGACGTCGTTCAGTCGGCTGGCGGATGGTTGTTCGACCGACGTATGGCGGGCTGGGATGTCAATATTCTGTTGTCCGGGCAGGACGACCCTCGAGCGCTGCGCATCCTGGGGGCCACGACAGTCGATCTTCGAACCGGGCTTGCGTCCTTGCTGCGAGGGCCGGATCGCGCAGCAGCACTCGCGGTCGCCGCGGATCTGCTCGCGATCGACGAAAGCATTGAAGAAGAAGTGCTCGAAGCAGTGCGATCCGGTCTCACCGAAGTTGCACTCTGGGGTGACACCAGGCCCGCCAACGTAGGTGGACAGGTCGACCCCACGGAGTACCGGCTGAGTGCGGCCGCGCGGGTGTTTAAGGGCCACGCCATGTCCGCAGCGGGCCTCGTCGGTCTGGAGGTCGGACACACCGAAAGGCTGTATCGCAGTGGGTACCAACCGGTGGATTCCGACTTGATTCAGGTCGGTTGATGGCCCGGGATCCGCTGCGTCGGGCTCTATTACGCTAGACACATGTCCAATCGCAAACTGACGACGGTCGCCGAGCTGGACAACGGCAGAAAGCCGCGCCAAGAGGGCACCTATCATCGGGTGCTCGATGCTGCCGTCGAGCTGCTGCGTGAGACGAAGTACTCCGAGCTGACCGTGCGGGCGATCGCCGCTCGCGCCGAAGTGTCGCCTGCGACTGCGTATAACTACTTCAAATCCAAGAACGGCCTTATCGCCGAGGTCTACCTACGGCTCGTCCGTACAGTGCCGCTCTTCGTCGACGTGAACCAGACCACGCACGAGCGGGTCACCCAGGAGATCCACGCATTGGCGATGCTGGGCGACGAGGAGCCCGAAGTCGCGGCCGCCACCACCACGGCGCTGATGGGTGACGAGGAGGAGCTGAAACCGGTGCGGGAACAGATCGGCATAGAAGTTCGCCGTCGGCTCACCGCCGCGCTGGGCCCCGGAGCGCCGATCAATGTGCTGTCCACGGTGGAATACGTGTTCTACGGCGCCATGGTGCGAGCCGGGACGGGGTCTATGAGCTACGACGCCGTGGGTAGACACCTCGACGGCGTCATCGAGCTGATCTTGCAAGGCCACGACGACGGCCCGAAGCAGCCCCACGTGCGTCGCCGTCCCGCACCGGTCCACCGATAGGCGTACGCCGTTCCGTAGCCTGCGCGAATTGCTAACTCACCGCGACCGGCCTGCACGGTCGTTCGTGAACCCTCGAACCACATGCGATCGCACGAAGTCGGCGACGATCTGGTCGTCGTCCATGTCGAGTGTTGACGACGGTGTGCTGAACAGCGAGAAGAGCATTCGGGCGTACCATTCGCCTGCCGCCGCAACGTCGAGCTCCTTGCGCACCTCGCCGGTGAGCTTCGCCGCCGCGAGATACGGCGTGAGAAACTCGGTGCACTCGCGCAGCAGCACCGCGGCGTTCTTGGTGAGCAGCAGGCTCACTTCGTCTGCATCGAAATATGTTTCAGGCTCAAAGAACCGCCGGGCCCTGGTCACGAACACCGCCGCGAGCGTCAGCTTGTCCTCAAGCGAGTCGCCCCTTCCCATCGCCTTGGCCATCTCGCGATAGAACTTCTGAGAAGAGTGTTCGGCGCACGCTTCGACGATCTCGGCCTTGTCGCGGAAGTACTCGTACACCGTGCTCCGCGAGACGTCGGCCGCCCGCGCGATGTCCACGACGGTCGTCTTGTCCAAACCATGTCTGCCGAAGCACGTGATGGCGGACTCGATGATCACCTCGCGGGTGTCGGTCGTGGTCGTCGGCGAAGTCATGGCCGTCCTGTCAGTCCGCAGGCGCGAGAATCAGTGCACTCGTGGGTACTCCGGTACCGGAGGTCACGAGCACATGCTCGACATTGTCGACCTGGTTGTATGACGTTCCACGCACCTGGCGGACGCCCTCGGTGATGCCGTTCATCCCGTGGATATAAGCCTCGCCGAGCAGGCCGCCGTTCGTGTTGATCGGCAGCGCTCCGCCGAGTGAAAGCCTCTCGACGGTCGCGAAGTCCTTGGCCTCCCCGCGACCGCAGAAGCCGAGCTCTTCGAGCTGCGCGAAGACGAAGGGCGTGAAGTGGTCGTAGAGGAACGCGGTCTGGATGTCGGAGGGCTTGAGTCCGGAGTCCCGCCAGAGCTTTTCGTCGACGACGCCCATCTCGGGTAGGCCGGTGATGTCGTCGCGGTAGTAGCTGGTCATCATCTCGCCGTCGGCGGCCGCACCCTGCACCGCGGCAGTGATCACTGCGGGGGGACGGGGGAGGTCTCTCGCACGCTCGACGCTGGTAATGACCAGCGCAACGCCGCCGTCACTTTCCTGGCAGCAATCGAGAA
>JAVXWV010000852.1:0-2793 GCA_032230775.1 Mycobacterium sp.
AAAGAAGTCTACAAAAAAGACGACCCCCGCCAGGGGGGGAGGAGGCGGAGGTCGTCGTGTATCAGCCCCGGGGGGTCGGGCTGATGCACACCCGGCATAAGCCGAGTAATGCTCACTATACACACGGCACTGCGGATGGGCGCAAGTACTGCTTGCCAGAGAAAGCACCTGATAGCAGGAAAGATTGCGGTCACCGGCACCTGTCGTGAACTGCCAATTTGTACACTCTGTCGACTTTTGTCACTCACCGGCCCCTATGCTGGATGGTGTGACCGCACCCGAGCCGGCGGCCAGAGGGTTAACTACGCCGCAAACCGAAACGCCGTCCGGCAGGCCTGTTCGGACCGCGGCCTTCTTCGATCTGGATAAGACCGTCATCGCCAAATCGAGCACATTGGCATTCAGCAAACCTTTCTTCGATCAGGGGCTAATCAATCGGCGTGCGGTGCTCAAGTCGACCTATGCGCAGTTCCTGTTCCTGATGTCGGGCGCCGACCACGATCAAATGGACCGGATGCGCTCTTACATCACGAACATGTGCACCGGTTGGGATGTCGAGCAGGTGAAGTCGATCGTCGGCGAGACGCTGCACGACATCGTCGTTCCGCTGGTGTTCGCCGAAGCCGCCGACTTGATTGCCGACCACAAGATCTGCGGGCGCGATGTAGTCGTGGTTTCGGCCTCTGGCGAGGAAATTGTCGCCCCGATCGCCCGCGCACTGGGCGCCACCCACGCGATGGCCACCAGGATGGTCGTCGAGGACGGCCGCTACACCGGAGAGATCGCCTTCTACTGCTACGGCGAAGGCAAGGTCGAAGCGATTCGCCAGCTCGCCGCACGCGAGGGCTACGTACTCGAGCATTGCTATGCGTATTCCGACTCAATCACCGATCTGCCGATGCTCGGGGCCGTCGGCCATCCCTCCGTAGTGAACCCCGATCGCGCACTGCGCAAAGAAGCCGTGGCTCGGGGCTGGCCGGTGGTCGCGTTCTCCAACCCGGTGTCACTGCGCGACCGCATTCCCGCCCCATCGGGCGCCGCCGTCGCAACAACCGCGGCGGTCGGAGTGAGCGCCCTTGCCGCTGGCGCGCTGACGTACTCGCTGCTGCGCCGCTTCGCTTTCTGAGTAGCAACTCCGTAAAAAGAGGCAAGTAGCTGGCGCAGGCGTGTAACGATCGCGAGTCGCTGACAATTGGGCCTTGATGTGACCGGGGTCACGGAGTACAAAGGAAGCACGGAAGCCTGGTTAGGCCAAGATCGAGCCGGAAGAGAAGGCTCGACCTCCCGAGGTCAGGCTACCCAGCACGGATCCCGGCACCCACGCGGAGCACATGCCGCGAAATAGGCAAAAGTGTTGCGGGCCTGCGTAATTGCGAAAAGCGGATGGCCACGACGACCCCTTGGGTGGGGTTGCAGTCGGAGCGCATCGCAAGGACGCCGAGGTCACCCACGCAACCCACCAAGCACGCTTGGTAACCGGAGTCCGTGCTAGCGGGCGGCGAGCCGAATCATTTCGGAACGTCGCCCGCTTCGCGTTGCTGGGACGCCGCTTGCGCGATGGACAACGCTTCTCGCGCGCCGCCATGCAGGGCCTTGGCGCTCATCACGAGCCACGCCGCAAGGCCGTCGGGTGTGCCCGAGGCGAACCCCCTTGCCGCGGCCCGGTAGTCGCCCGAGTGCCGCATCCAATACACCTCAGGCACGCCGAGGCCGCGCGGGTCAAGACCACTGGCGATGGTCACCAGCCGCGACACCGCCCTGGCCACGACAC
The DNA here is from genome assembly GCA_032230775.1 of Mycobacterium sp. Lineage (GTDB taxonomy): Bacteria > Actinomycetota > Actinomycetes > Mycobacteriales > Mycobacteriaceae > Mycobacterium. Next base: position 1,772 of record JAVXWV010000852.1, read on the forward strand.
CGTCGGCGGTACCGAACGGCTCCAGCGTCAGCAGCTCGCCGTGCGCGACGGCGGCCAGCACCGGCGCGGGCACTCGTGTTCCGCCGGTGACGATGTCGGCCAACAGCGCCAGCCTGCGGCCGACCTCGACGTCGCTGCGCGGACGGCCCAAGCGGTCGTCGTCGGCAAGGTCGGCCGCCGCCAGCGCGTGCAGTCGAGCGATGGCCTGAAGCGGCGCCCGCTGCCACACGCCGACCAACGACTTCGCCCCGCCTTCCAAGGCCTCCGACACCCGCAACGCGCCCGCCAGCACCGGGTCTGGGGCGCCGGCGTCCGACAATTGCAGGGAGCCGCCGTCCAGGACGGACGACGCCCGCGCGGCCCGAAGCGCGGCCTCGGCGGCGGTAGCCGGCCATCCCCGCAGATTGGCGCGATGGCGATGCGCGCGGCCCAGCGCCTCACGGGCCTCCTCGCCAGCCGCGGCAACGCCTGGCAACTCGGCCAACGGGGCGAGCGGATCAGCCTCGGTCGTCACGGCAGCACACGCTAGCGCGTGCCCTCGTAGAACACGACCAGCCTGTCGATCCGCCAGAGCTGAGCCAGCACGATCAGGCTGGCGCCGAATACAGTCGGCCAAACCTCCAGCCTGACGAGGCCATAGATCAGCAGTATGAAACCGGCCGCGCCTACGGGCACGAGCAGTCGCAGCACCCTCAGATGATCGGGTGGCACCCGGTCACGCTCCTTCAGCCACAACTTCTCGCCGTAGATGCCCTTCGACGTCCAGCTCGTCGGCGTTTCCACCGGCGCGAAGACGCGCGGATTCAGCCATAGCCACACCAGGACGACAACGATCGGCGCCAGGCACCACCAGCCCAGCCACACCCGGCTCCAGATCGCCAGAATCATCAGCGGGATCGCCGCGAAACGGGTCCACACGCTCCACGGGTTGGCATGGCGCTGCCAGGCATCGTCGGTCATCCGGAACGTGTCGGCGACCCGAGACATGACGCCCATGGATCTCATTGTGCTTGTCCGCGTTG
>JAVXWV010000867.1:0-11429 GCA_032230775.1 Mycobacterium sp.
TGTTGTCGGTCGAACCCGCGATGTATGGCCGAGAATCGGCAGGCCACAGCCCGACCAGTGCGACGTACCAGCCCGCCGACACGACCATCGCTGCAGCCCCGACGAGCAACTTGCCGATGCGCTGCCAAAACCCGACCGGCGCCGCGACCAGGAATACGAGCGCCAAGCCCGGCACAACCAGGAACGCCTGCAGCATCTTCGTCAGGAACGCAAAACCGACAGCGCAGCCGGCCAACGCGATCCAACGCGTGCTCGCCGTCTCGGTCGCGCGCACCATGCAGTACGCGGCGGCGATCAGCAGCAGCACCATCAACGCGTCTGGGTTATTGAACCGGAACATCAAGGCCGCCACCGGTGTTAGCGCCAGCACCGCGCCTGCGATCAGGCCTGCGACCGGACCGCTCCACCGCCGAACCGTCGAATACAGCATTGCGACTGAGCCAACGCCCATCAACGCCTGCGGTAGCAGCATTGTGAATGCGCTGAAGCCGAACAGCCTGCCCGACAGGCCCATCACCCACATCGCTGCAGGCGGCTTGTCAACCGTGATGGCGTTGCCGGGGTCGAGCGAGCCGAACAGCCATGCCTTCCAGTCCTGTGTGCCCGACTGCACCGCGGCCGCGTAGTAACTGTTGGCCCAGCCCGACGAGCCAAGCGCCCACAGATACAGCGCGGCGGTGGCCACAAGCAGCACCAGCAGAGCCGGGCGGATCCACCGCGGCTGGGAGCCGTCGCCGAGAACCAGACGCGCGAGCATGCCGTGGCGGCGCCGAGATGGCTCGTGCGCCGTCGTCTCCGGCGGCACGTGTGCGGTGATCGTCATCACTCGAATCCTTATGTGTTGAACTGTGTTGAAGGTTAGGTCAGTGGGTTCTGCCGGGATGAAACACCCAGCCGCGCAGGAGAACGAAACGCACGGCGGTGGCCACCAGATTGGCTAGCACCAATACCGTCAGCTCGACCAAGTGGTGTGGCTGGGCGACGAGGGTATGTAAGCCGGCGAGCGCGCCGCTGGTGATCGCCAGCGCGATCCCGAACACCGCTAGACCCTCGATGTGGTGGCGGGTCGCATTGCTGCGGCCGCCGACCCCGAATGTGAAGCGGCGGTTTGCGGCGGTGTTGCCGATCGCGGTGAGCAGCAACGCGATCAGGTTCGCCGCCTGCGCACCCGCCCACCCCTGCATGAGCATGAACAGGACCAAGTAGGCCGCGGTCGACGCGACGCCGATGGCGCCGAACCGGACCGCCTGACGGAAAAGGGATCCAGGTGCGGCCGACGCCGGCGACGAACCGAGCTGCGCGGCAATCGCGTTCACAGGGATCGAGCCGTCGGCGAAGCCGCGCAACATCCGGCCGATGCCCTTGAGGTCGGCGGTCGCGGTGGTGACGATGTCGACGCGGCTGTCAGGGTCGTCCACCCAGTCCACCGGGACCTCGTGGATGCGCAGGCCGCTGCGCTCCGCGACCACAAGCAGCTCGGTGTCGAAGAACCATCCGGTGTCGGCGATGTGCGGCAGCAGGCGCTCGGCGACGTCGGCGCGGATGGCCTTGAACCCGCACTGTGCGTCGGAAAAGCCAGCGGCCAGGGTCGATTTCAGGATGAAGTTGTAGCAGCGCGAGATGATCTCACGCTTCGGGCCGCGCACCACGCGTGCGCCGCGGCCAAGCCGAGTGCCGATCGCGAGGTCCGAGTGGCCGGAGATGAGCGGCGCAACCAGCGGGGCGAGCGCGGCGAGGTCGGTGGACAGGTCGACGTCCATATAGGCCAGCACCGGCGAGTCCGAGGTGGACCAGACCGCGTGCAGTGCACGGCCACGCCCCTTCTGCTCCAGCCGCACCACCCGGACGTCGGTCAGCTCGGCTGCGAGTTCGGCGGCGATCCACGGTGTGTCGTCAACGCTTGCGTTGTCGGCGATCGTGATGCGCGCCGGGAATGGAAAGTTCTCCTGAAGGTGCCGATGCAGCCGGTGCACAGAATCGGCGAGCGCGGCTTGCTCGTTGTACACCGGGACCACGACGTCGAGCACCGGAACGCCGGCGGCGCGCGCCGCGAGGGCGGCATTCGGCCGCGATTCGAAGCGGATGCGGTGATCCCAGTCGGTGTCGGGTTCGAGGGCGATGTCTGTCATGACACCCATGGTCGGGGCGCAGCTTGTGTTCACCGTTGGGCGAAGCTATGTCCCAGCTATGAGTTCCTCGGCGGCTGCGTGAGGTCGTACATGATCACGCGGTCGACAGTCTGCGGGGTGTAGTGCGTTTGCACCCATTCGGCGATATCGGCGGACTCGTGGCTACCTGTCGAGATGCCTCCCCAGTGCCCGATCATCATCTTCCCGCGGATGAAGTAGTGGATCTGCCGGTCGGCGACGTACCGCTGGAACTCCTCGAGCGTCGGCGAGGGGTCGGTCGCGTTAAAGCCTCCGACCGCCATAATCGGTGCACCACTTGCCAATTGGTAGCCCGCGGCGTTGTTCGAGCCGACAACGGCCGCCGCCCATGTGAAATTGTGCGCATCTGCGGACAGCGTGGCCGAAAGGGCGGGCCCTGGAGTCGGGGAGTCAAGCAGCCCGCCCGGCCCGGCGAAACCTTGGCGCGCAGGCCCAACCGACGGAATCGCGCCGCTGTGTGGTGCTGCCGCCGTCGCGATCGAGTACACGGCGGGCGACGCCAGACACACCGCGACGGCCAGCGCCGCCACCGCACGCGCGACGGCACCGGGCAGCCTGCCCGCGACCAGCAGCAGCGCGGCAGCCCCCACTCCCCCGGCCGCGACCGTCGCCCGCAGCCACGGCATCCAATCGGTGTGCCTGGACAGCAACACCGCCGCGAGAATGGTTGTCACCAGGACCGTGCCGGACAACGCGGTCGCGGCTCGGATATCGGAGCGATGGCGCCACAGCAGCGTTGCCCCGATGCCGATCGATGCGCCGATCGCAGGCGCGAGCGCGACGGTGTAGTAGGGATGCACGATCCCCTTGGCGAAGCTGAACACCACCGCGGTGACCGCCAGCCAGCCGCCCCACAGGATCAACGCCGCCCGCACCGGATCCGTGCGCGGTGCGCGCCTGGTGATGAGGAACCCGGCCGCCAGACAGATCACCGCGGCAGGCAGCAACCAGGCAATGTCCAGACCCATGGTGCTGCCGAACAGCCTGCCCCAGCCGACGTCGAAGTTGAGGTTGCCAAGCCCGCCCGGCTCGTCACCGGTCAGGCGGCCTAAACCGTTGTACCCCAAGGCCAATTCGACGATGCTGTCGTGCTGCGAACCGCCGATGTAGGGCCGCGCGTCGGCAGGCCATAGCTCGACAAGCAACAGATACCAGCCACCGGACACCACGAGCGCAGCCGCGGCGGCGAGCAGGTCGACGATCCGGCGTCGCACCCGACGACGGCCTGAGACCAGGTATGCGGCGGCGAAACCGGGCAAGACCAGAAGCGCCTGCAGCATCTTGGCCAGAAACCCGAAGCCCACGAGGGTACCCGCGGCGATCAACCACCAAGTTTGTGCCCGCCCCGCTGCGCCCGCCCGCGTGCCGCTGTCCTTTTCACAGGCCCGCTGCACGCAGTACGCGGCCGCGACGAGCAGCAGTACCAGCAGTGCATCGGGATTGTTGAACCGGAAGATCAGGGCCGCCACGGGCGTAAGCGCCAACACCGCGCCGGCAAGCAACCCTGCACCATCGCCGCTGACTCTGCGGACGGCGGCGTACAACACCGCGACCGCGCCGACGCCTGCCAGCGCCTGCGGAACCAGCACGCTCCACGGGTTCAACCCGAACAGACGCACCGACACATCGATGACCCACAGCGCAGCGGGCGTCTTGTCGACGGTGATGGCGTTGGCTGGGTCGCTGGACCCGAACAGCATCGCGGTCCAGTCGCTGGCCCCGGCCTGTGCGGCCGCGGAGTAGAACGCGTTGGCCCAGCCGCTGGCCGACAGGTTCCACAGATACAGCGCCGCGGTCGCTGCCAGCAGCACTCCAAGTCCCACCCGCGACCAGACGCGAACTCGCACGCCGGAGGCGGATTTTGGGCGAGTTTGTGTCTGCTCGGCACCGAGAACCAGGGTTGTCACTGAGGCGATTTTCGTTGAGCCCGCTAGGCGCCGGTTTTGGACGCGCTGTGTCTTGCCTGTGAATCAGCAGGAAGCTTCACGACGAATTCCGTCTTGCCCGACACACTGCGCACGTCGATCCTGCCGCCGTGGGCCCTGACGACGGCGGCGACGATGGCAAGGCCCAGCCCGGTGCTGCCGCCCCGCCGGGACCGCGACGAATCGCCGCGTGCGAACCGCTCGAATATCTCAGGCTGCAGCCACGCCGGTATCCCGGGACCATCGTCGGCGACCGTCAGGACGGCGCCGCCGGCCCCGTCGACGACCAACGACGTGGTGACCGAGGTGCCGGGTGGGGTGTGGATTCTGGCGTTGGTGAGGAGATTGGCCAGTACCTGATGCAGCCGCGCGTCGTCGCCGGTGACGGTGACGGGCTCATCGGGCAGGTCCAGCGACCATTCGTGCTCGGGGCCGGCGATGTGGGCGTCGCTGACGGCGTCGACGACGAGCCGGGACAGATCGACCTCCTCCCGTTCCAGCGGCCGGCCGGTGTCCAGCCGCGCCAACAGCAACATGTCCCCGACGAGCTGCGTCATCCGTTCGGTTTCGGATTCGACGCGGCTCATCGCGTGGGCGACGTCCTCGGGGAGATCCTCTCGTTTGCGTTGCGCCAGTTCGGTATAGCCTCGGATCGCGGCCAGCGGGGTGCGCAGTTCGTGGCTGGCGTCGGCGACGAACTGGCGGACGCGTGTCTCGCTGGCATGCCGCGCGGACAATGCGCCAGAAATGGTGTCCAGCATTCGGTTCAGCGCAGAGCCGAGCTGTCCGATCTCGGTGTCCGCGCTGGCCGGATCGACCTTGACGATCGGTGACGGCAGGCGCACCTCGCCGCGATCGAGTTCGAGGTCGGCCACCTGCCGGGCGGCTTCGGAAACCCTTGACAACGGGGCGAGTTGGCGACGGATGATCACAATGCCCGCCGTCGTGCCACCGACCAGGGCGATCGCCCCCACGACACCGAAGATGACGAGCACAGTCAACAGCGTGTCGTCGACGTCCGAGGTGGGCAACCCCGTGACGATCACCTCACCAGGGCCTCGCGTGTGCATCGCAATGACGCGGTAGCGGCCCAGCCCGTCGAGTTCCAGGGTCGTCGGCTTGTGGTTCGGCGCGACGCTGGCCAGTCGTTGCGCTGCAGTTGCACTGATTCCGGTGCGGGTGCCGTCGGAGGTAATGATTCCGGCGTCGACTGGCGTGCCGCGCGATATCACTGCACCGACTGTGCGGGTCGCCTGGCCGGGAGCGTTGAGGAACGCGGGGCCGGGCCCGTAGTCGTCGCGAATGGCGTGTCGCGGAAACCGCGGCGGATCGGGGTAGCCGGCCATCGGACCCATTCCGGGCGGTGGCAGTGGCGGCCCGAATTCGAACAGCCCGACAGACCGGCGGCCGGCTTCAGCCAACCGTTCATCGAGCTGATTCGTCAAAAAGCGTTGCAGCGCAAACTCGGTGCCCGCACCGATCGCCGCGCACACCAGCGCAAGCAGGACGATCTGGGAGGCCAGCAGCCGGGCCCGCAGCGACCATGCCCGCGGCGAGCGGAAGCGGCTGCGGCCCGCGTCAGCGCGGGGGCTTGAGGACATAGCCGGCGCCGCGCAACGTGTGGATCATCGGATCCCGCCCGATGTCGATCTTCTTGCGCAGATACGACACGTACAGCTCGACGATGTTGGACCGCCCGCCGAAGTCATAACTCCACACCCGGTCCAGGATCTGCGCCTTACTCAAGACGCGCTTGGAATTGCGCATCATGAACCGCAGCAGCTCGAACTCCGTTGCGGTCAGCGAGATGACGTCGCCGCCGCGGGTGACCTCGTGACTGTCCTCGTCAAGCACCAGATCGCCGACCACGACCTTGGCTCCGCCCGTTTCGCTAGTGACCCCGGTGCGCCGCAGCAGCGCCCGCAGTCGCAGCACCACCTCTTCGAGGCTGAACGGTTTGGTGACATAGTCGTCGCCGCCTGCAGTCAGACCGGCGATGCGGTCTTCCACGGAGTCCTTCGCGGTCAGCAGCAGAAGGGGCAGTCCCGGAATCTGCTCGCGCAGCTTGTGCAGGACGTCCAGCCCGCTCATGTCCGGGAGCATCACGTCGAGCACCACGACGTCGGGTGGAGTCTCCCTGGCCGACGCAATCGCCGAGGCGCCGTCGCCGGCCGTCGCGATTTCCCACCCCTCGTACCGAAGTGCCATCGAGACCAGTTCGGCCAGAACGGGCTCGTCGTCGACGACCAACACATGGATCGGCTTGCCGTCAGCGCGCCGCATGACGACGCGTGCAGGTTCGTTCTCGTTGACGGTTGTTCGGCTGGGACTGGACACGGGCCCATTATTCGCGGTGCCCATGGGTTCAGACTGTGGCCTGTCTATGTGTCGACTGTGAAGTCATGTGCACATAAGCGAAGCTGAAATGACCCACAGCCGACTCTCATGAACGGCTTGCACAGTGGTCGCATGACCACCTCGCCCCGCCGCTGGGGGCTGCGCGCAACCGCCGCGGCCGTCGGTGTCGCCGCCGTAATCGCCGCCATCGGCGGTGCGGCGATCTACGCCGCAACCGAGGGCCGCTCGCATGCCTTCGGGGCGCCCCACCAGGCGTTCGGGCAAGGCGGCGGCATGCCTGCCGGCCCAGGCGGCCAGCACGGCTCGGGAGGCGGATCCGGCCCCGCCGCGGTGGGGTCGACGTCGTTGCACGGCGAGTTCGTGGTGCCCGACGGCGCAGGCGGCTACACCACGGTGCTGACGCAGACCGGCACCGTCACGGCGATTTCGCCGACGTCGATCGCCGTCCGAAGTGAGGACGGCTTCAGCCAGACCTATGTCATACCGAGCACAGCGGGCAACGCTGGCGCGCCGTTCGCCATGGGTGACCGGGTCGTCGTCCGCGCGACACGCAGCGGCCAGACCGCGACGGTAACCAACATCGGCAATCCGCAGCTGGACGGACCCGGCGGACCGGGCGCGCCGCCGCGCCGGAACTAGCGATTATCCGCCGGGAGCGAAGCCGTCGGGTCGGACGGCCGTCAACGTCGGGCTCGCTATCGACGTCGCCAGCCCGGCAGGCGCCGTCGTTGACGTGGTGGTTTCGCCGAGGGTGATCTCAGGACCCTTGCCGATACTTCCCGGGGCGTCACTGAAGACGACGGTGAGCGCGCCCATCGCAACGATGGCGCAGGCACCGGCGCCCGCCGCCATAAGTTTGAGCTGACTCGGTTTCACCTTTGACCACTCCATTCGGTCCCTGCCGGGTCGATTGTCGACCCGTCCGCTGATTGGGTAACCGATGCGATCGGAGGTGAAACGCTCAGCCGTGAAATCGGTGCCGAGAGGCTACGGCGCTGCGGGCGCCTGTTCTTCGGTAGGCAATGGGGCCGGGCCCTTCATTGCCGGCTGGGCCATCGTGGTGGCCGGGACCAACGCAGGCGTCGTCTCGGTGGACGTCGAGCCGATGTTCATGCCCGACGACTTGGCCACGGACACCTGACCCGCCTGTTCCTGACCGAAAGCCATGGACAGCGCGCCTACGGCGATAACGCCGCTGCCGCCGATCAGCGCGACGAGCAGTTTCACGTTGTAGGGCTTTGCAGAAACCATTCTTCCCCTCATCTTCCTGGCTTTTGTCCATGCCGCCGCCACAGCGCGGCGACTTGGTAAACCTGCAGGTAAAAGCAAGTCAACGCCCCCAAGCTGGAAATGGCCTTAAGCAGCAGTGCGAATTGACTAACGACGCCGGGGCGCAACAACCGGCCCTGCCCAGACCCATCTCATAGCCTGTGCGCATGCAGCACGCCCGTGGACGTCGCCTATGACGCGCTTCCTCCTGCGGCGGCTGCTGAACTACATCGTGCTTCTGGCAGTGGCCTCGTTCCTGACCTTCTCGCTGGCGTCGCTGACATTCCGACCGCTGGACAGCCTGCTTCAGCGCAACCCACGGCCATCTCAAGTCGTCATCGACGCGAAAGCCCACGAACTCGACCTCGACAAGCCGATCCCGGAGCGATACGCGCACTGGGTGGCAGGCGCGGTGCACGGTGACTTCGGCACGACCATCGGCGGGCAACCGGTGTCGGCTGAACTGTGGCGGCGCATCGGGGTCAGCCTTCGACTGGTGGTCATCGGCGCGGTCATGGGCACGGTCATCGGCGTGGTGGTCGGAGCGTGGGGAGCGATCCGGCAATACCGGCTGTCCGACCGGGTCATCACGGTGCTGTCCCTGTTGGTGCTCAGCGCGCCCACCTTCGTCATCGCGAACCTTCTGATTCTTGGCGCACTGCAGGTCAACACCGTGCTCGGAGTGCAATTGTTCGAGTACACCGGCGAGACATCGCCCGACGCGGTAGGTGGCGCCTGGAACCAGTTCGTTGATCGGGTGCAGCACCTAGTGCTGCCGACCTTCACACTGGCGCTGGGGGCGATCGCGGGTTACAGCCGGTATCAACGCAACGCCATGCTCGACGTGCTCGGACAGGATTTCATTCGCACCGCAAGGGCCAAGGGCCTGACCCGTCGTCGCGCGCTGTTCAAGCACGGACTGCGAACGGCGTTGATCCCGATGGCGACCCTATTCGCCTATAGCGTCGCCGGATTGTTCACCGGCGCACTGTTCGTCGAGACGATCTTCGGCTGGCACGGTATCGGCGAGTGGGCGGTGCAAGGCATTGCCAACCAGGACACCAACATCATCGCCGCGATCACATTCTTTTCCGGCGCGTTGATCCTGGTTGCCGGGCTGCTGTCCGACGTCATCTACGCGGCGCTCGACCCGAGGGTCCGGGTGCGATGAGCGCTTGCGCGAAGAGCCGAGGGCACCGATGACCGAACCGGTGACCACAGATACCGCCACTACCGCCAAATCGGGCCTCGACGTTGCCGGGTTCGCCTCGCGGCGCGGGCTCGTCTGGCGCCGATTCCTGCGCAACAAGCCCGCCGTGGTGTCGCTTGTGCTTCTGGTGATGATGTTCATCGGCTGCTATGCGCTGCCCTCGGTCCTGCCGTACCGCTACACCGACATGGATTTCACCGCCTTGCAGCAGCCGCCGTCGCTCGACCACTGGTTCGGCACGACGTCATCGGGCCAAGACCTGCTGGCCCAAACGCTGCGCGGCATGCAGAAATCCATGCTGATCGGGGTCTGCGTGGCGTTCATCTCCTCGATCCTTGCTGCAACCGTCGGATCGATCGCAGGCTACTTCGGGGGCTGGCGCGACCGCACGCTGATGTGGATCGTCGACCTGCTGCTGGTGGTGCCAAGCTTCTTCCTGATCGCGATCGTCACACCGCGCACCAAACAATCCGGCACCGTGCTCTGGTTGATACTGCTGCTGTCGGTATTCGGATGGATGATCAGCTCCCGCATCGTGCGTGGCATGACGATGAGCCTGCGGGATCGCGAATTCGTCACCGCCGCACGGTATATGGGCGTAAGCACAACGCGAATCATCGTGCGCCACATTGTGCCGAACGTCGCTTCGTTCCTGATCATTGACACCGCACTGAACGTCGGGTTGGCGATCATGGCCGAAACCGGGTTGAGCTTCCTGGGTTTCGGTGTGCAGACACCGGATGTATCGCTTGGCACCCTGATCGACGACGGCAGGACGTCGGTGACGACATTCCCGTGGGTGTTCCTGTTCCCGGCCGGCGTGCTGGTGATGATCGTGTTGTGCGCCAACCTGGTTGGTGACGGCCTGCGCGACGCGCTGGATCCCAGTGCCCGGCCGCTTCGGAAGGCCCGGCGATGAGCGTCTCTCGCGAAGAGCAGACCGCCAAGCTGAGCCTGCTGCAGGTAACCGATCTGGCCGTTACATTCCCGACCGATGTCGAACGTGTGAACGCCTTGCGCGGCATGAGCTTTCACGTCGATCCCGGTGAGGTGGTCGCACTCGTCGGCGAATCCGGTTCGGGCAAGTCGGCCAGCGCGATGGCAGTCATCGGGCTACTGCCCGAATACGCGGAAGTGTCGGGGTCGGTCCGACTACACGGCGACGAACTTCTCGGGTTGTCCGACAGCCGGATGTCGCAGATCCGCGGCAGGACCATCGGCACGGTGTTCCAGGACCCGATGTCGGCGCTCACCCCCGTCTACACCGTGGGTGAGCAGATCGCCGAGGCCATTGAGGTACATCAGCGCGACGTAGGCCGGCGGGCTGCCCGGACACGCGCGATAGAGCTGCTGGAGCTGGTCGGCATCGGACAGCCCGAGCGTCGGGCCGGCTCTTTCCCACACGAGCTGTCCGGGGGCGAGCGGCAGCGGGTCGTCATCGCGATCGCCATCGCCAACGATCCCGACCTCTTGATCTGTGACGAGCCGACCACGGCGCTGGATGTGACGGTGCAGGCGCAGATCCTCGAGGTGCTGCGGACCGCGCGCGATGTGACCGGGGCTGGCGTCCTGATCATCACCCACGATCTCGGGGTGGTCGCCGAATTCGCCGACCGCGCACTGGTGATGTATGCGGGCCGCGCCGTCGAGACAGCAGACGTCGACGTGCTGTATCGCGACCGCCGGATGCCTTACACCGCAGGGCTACTCGGATCGGTGCCGCGGCTGGACGCCGCGCAGGGCGCTCGGCTCGTGCCGATCCCAGGTGCCCCGCCGTCGGCGGCCGCGCTGCCGCCGGGTTGCCCTTTCGCGCCACGTTGCCCGCTGGCCGTCGATGACTGCCGCGCCGCCGAACCCGAGCTGCTCGAGATCACCCCATCGCATCGCGCGGCGTGCATCCGCACCGACCAGGTGGCGGGCCGGAGCGCGGCGCAGATCTACGGCATATCCACCGAGCCGCCCGCTGCGGCGCCCGCCGACGACGTCCCGGTTGTGCTGCGGGTGCGCGATCTGGTGCAGACCTACAAGCTGACCAAGGGCGTGGTGTTCCGCCGCCAGATCGGCGAGGTGCGCGCGGTCGACGGAGTCAGCTTCGAGCTGCAGCAGGGCCGCACGCTCGGCATCGTCGGCGAATCCGGGTCGGGCAAGTCCACGACACTGCACCAGATTCTGGAACTGTCCGCCCCGCAGTCAGGTTCGATCGAGGTGCTCGGCGCGGACGTCGCAACGCTTGACCGGCATACCCGACGCGCGCTGCGCGGGGACCTGCAGGTGGTGTTCCAGGATCCCGTCGCATCGCTTGATCCGCGACTCCCGGTATTCGATGTCCTGGCAGAGCCGTTGCAGGCCAACGGTTTTGACAAGGCTCGCACCGATGAACGGGTTGCCGAGTTGCTTGGCATCGTCGGACTGCGCCGCGAGGACGCCAGCCGCTACCCTGCCGAGTTCTCCGGCGGGCAGAAGCAGCGCATCGGCATCGCGCGGGCACTGGCCCTGCAG
>JAVXWV010000909.1:0-7314 GCA_032230775.1 Mycobacterium sp.
CCCAGCCGGGCGCAGGCGACATCCTCGGCCAGCTGGGGCAGATCATTCTGCGCAACCCCGGGGGCAGTGGGCCGCCACCGCCGCCGAGCAATCCCTGATTGTCAGCGGATTTTCTCGCCGTACACGCGCTCGACTGTCATCGCCATCAGCACCCTGCGATCGGACACCATGACGGCCCGGTATTCGTCCCAGTCCGGGTGCTCCCCTGCGGCGCTGCGGTAATAGTCGACGAGCGCTTCGACCTCAGGGCCGTGTGGGTCGGTTCCCGGCCCGGTCAGCGTCACGGCGCCTTCGGCTGTCGCCCACGCCCAGCCATCGGAACTGGTCACCTCGACCGCGGCGCGGGGGTCGCGGCGCAGGTTGGCCGTCTTGGCGCGACCCTCGGTCATCGACACGAAGATCACTCCCGCGTCCCTGTCGTAGTAGGGCGTCACCGGGGACAGCTGCGGAAGGCCGTTCGACTTGATGGTGGCCAGCACGCCGAGTCGGGCCTCGGCGATCAGCGTGTGGGGGTCGAATGTGGTGGCGGTCATATCAACGGGCAACCCACGACCGCATGCCTGCTATTCCATGGTGCCGCCGTAGGGTGACGGACGTGGCCGATCTCCACCCCGGCATCGCTGGCCTGGCTCCCCTGCTTGGCACCTGGTCGGGCCAGGGCGCAGGCGAGTACCCGACGATCGAGTCGTTCGGCTACGTCGAGGAAGTGACGTTCGGTCATGTCGGCAAGCCGTTCCTGGTGTACGGCCAGCGGACGAAGGCTAGCGACGACGGCCGCCCGTTGCACGCCGAGACCGGATACCTGCGGGTGCCGTCGCCAGACCGGGTCGAGCTGGTGTTGGCCCATCCGACCGGCATCACGGAGATCCAGGAGGGCACGCTGTCGATCACAGGAACGACGCTGGAGATCGAATTGACCGCGACGGCGATCGGGCGCACCTCGTCGGCCAAAGAGGTGACGGCACTGAGCCGTTCGATTCGGGTCGACGGCGACGAGCTGACCTACACATTGCGGCTGGGCGCTGTGGGTCAGCCGTTACAGCACCATCTGGCGGCGACGCTGCACAGGACGCACTCGTGAGCCCAGACGGCAGGATCCGGGTTCCCGCCGACCTCGACGCCGTCACAGCGGTCGGCGATGAGGACCATTCCGCGATCGATTCGGCGGCCGTGGAACGGATCTGGCAGGCCGCGCGGCACTGGTATTCGGCGGGCATGCATCCGGCGCTGCAGCTGTGCCTGCGCCACAACGGCAGGGTCGTGCTCAACAGGGCGATCGGGCACGGCTGGGGCAACGGCCCCGACGACCCCCACGATGCCGAAAAGGTAACTGTCACAACCGAAACCCCGTTCTGTGTGTACTCTGCGGCCAAGGCGATGACCACGACCGTCGTGCACATGCTCGTCGAGCGGGGCGCCTTCTCCCTCGACGACCGAGTCTGTGACTACCTGCCCGGCTACACCAGTCACGGCAAGGACCGCACCACGATCCGGCACGTGATGACGCACAGCGCGGGTGTCCCGTTCGCCACCGGGCCGCGGCCCGACCTCAAGCGGATGGACGACAGCGCGTACGCCCGCGAGATGCTAGGCAACCTCAAGCCGATCTATCGGCCCGGGCTGGTGCACATGTACCACGCGCTGACATGGGGCCCGCTGGTGCGCGAGATCGTTTCGGCGGCCACCGGCAAGAACATTCGCGACATCCTGGCCGCCGAGATCCTCGAACCGCTTGGTTTCAGATGGACGAACTACGGCGTGACCGAAGCCGACGTCCCCCTCGTGGCGCCGAGCTATCCGACGGGCAAGCCGTTGCCTGCACCGCTCGCGGCGGCGTTCCGCACCGCGGTTGGCGGCACAATGCACCAGATCATTCCGTACTCGAACACGCCGCAGTTCCTCACGGGCGTGGTGCCGTCGTCCAACACCGTCTCGACCGCCGACGAGCTGTCCCGCTTCGCCGAGATCCTGCGCCGCGGAGGCGAACTCGACGGCGTGCGGATCATGCGGCCGGAGACCCTGTACGCGGCGACGAGGGAGTGCCGGAGGCTGCGCCCAGACATCGCGACGGGACTGGTGCCGCTGCGGTGGGGCACCGGATACATGCTGGGCTCCAACCGGTTCGGGCCGTTCGGGCGCAATGCACCCGGCGCATTCGGCCACACCGGGTTGGTAAACATCGCGGTCTGGGCCGACCCCGAACGCGGGCTCTCAGCAGGCCTGATCAGCAGCGGCAAGCCGGGCGGGCACCGCGAGGCCAAGCGCTACCCGGCACTGCTGGACCGCATCAGCGCAGAGATCCCGCGGGCGGGCGGATGAGAACTTAGCGCGCCGATGTTTGGCCGGCCGTTGATCAGGGAACCGGGTGGTAGCCGCTGGACCGGGCTCGGCCCGGCCTGACCGGCCCAGTGACTGTTGGAGGTAATCGTGGCGAGCCAGCCCTCAGCCGGTAACTGCACCATAGAGCGGCGGCGCATCGGCGAGATCGAGGTGCTGTCCGTGGCGGGAGTGGTTGACATGCTCAGCGCCCCGCAACTCGAGGACGCGATCGCCGCTGCGGCTCAAACGTCGCCGCGCGGTGTGATCGTCGACATGGGTGCGGTCGATTTTCTGGCCTCGGCAGGAATGGGCGTCCTGGTGGCCGCGCGCGATGCCCTGCCTGCGTCCGTGCAGCTGGGCGTTGTCGCCGACGGACCGGCGACAAGCAGGCCACTTAAGTTGGTCGGAATCGCAGAAGTCGTCGGGTTGCACGCCACGCTCGACGAGGCACTTGCCGCACTGACGGCATAATTCACCCGCGGACTGGGTAGCCAGCAGGCCGAGATGTCAGCTTCCGGAAAGCCCTGCACCAGCGCGCAGTTCGCGCGAATTGACGCGGTCGCCGATCCACAGAGCGCCGCCCAGATCCGCAGCGAGTTCTCGACCTGGTTGGGACAGCACTTCACGCTCGATCCGGCGAAGGCCAGCGACATGGTGCTGGCGGTCAACGAGGCGATGGCCAACGTAGCGGAGTACGCCTACGTAATGGCCGACCGGCCAGGTGCGATGCACGTGCTTGCAAGCTATGACGGGACCGCTGCCACGCTGACCGTCACGGTGATCGACGAAGGCGCCTGGCGAAGCGTCGATCCTGCGGCGACAGCCCCGAGACGGGGTCGTGGTATTCCTCTGATGCACGCGCTCGCTGATCACGCCAGCGTCGACTCGTCAGGTGCCGGAACCCGTGTCAGCCTGGAATGGAACCGCATCGCCGCGGCGCACACGCGCGGTTAGCACCGCGGCAGCCGCACGACCTGAACGAAGAACTCGTCGATCTGCCGTACCACGCTCATGAACTGGTCCAGGTCGACAGGTTTGGTCACATAGGCATTGGCATGCAGCTTGTAGCTGCGCAGAATGTCCTCCTCCGCCGAGGACGTTGTGAGCACGACGACCGGGATGTGGCACAGATCCGGATCGGACTTGATCTTCTCCAGCAGCTGGCGGCCATCGTATTTCGGCAGGTTCAGATCAAGCAGGATCAGGTCGGGCCGCGGCGCATCCTTGTGAGTACCGCGCCGGTAGAGGAAGTCCAGCCCCTCTTCGCCGTCATGGGCGGCGTACAAGCTGTTTTGGATCTTGTTGTGTTCGAACGCTTCCCGTGTGATCAGCTCATCGCCTGGGTCGTCCTCGATGAGCAGTACCTTGATCGCTCGGCCTTCTGACGTCATTCGGACGATCCTTCCAGAAGGGCCTTCGGATTCAGATCCGGCTCGGCCGTCGATTCAGCGGGCAAGGTGAAACGGAACCGTGTCCCCTCGGTGTATGAGGTGTCGAGCCAGATGGTTCCACCGTGGTGCTCGACGATCTTTTTGCACAGCGCAAGCCCGATGCCCGTTCCGCTGTATGCGTCGCGGACGTGGAGGCGCTGAAAAATCACGAAGACCTTGTCGGCGAACTCCGCTGGGATGCCGATGCCATTGTCCGACACGGTGAAGGTCCAGCCCCCGTCGTTGCCGTCGTCACGGCGTTCGGATTCGATGACGATCCGCGGTGCGACGCCTTCTCGGTGAAATTTCATCGCGTTGCCGAGCAGGTTCTGCCACACCATCGTCAGGAGGGTGGGATCGCCGTGCACTCGGGGCAGTCCCTCATCGGGCCGCACGATCTCGACGTCGGACTCCTCGACCGCCGCGGAGAGGTTGGTCACGGCCGAGTCAAGCGCGGCATCGAGGTCAACGTCGGCGTATCTGGCGTTGAGCCGCCCGACACGAGAGAACGTCAGGAGGTCGTTGATCAGCACTTGCATCCGCTTCGCACCGTCGACGGCGAATCCGATGTATTCGACTCCGCGCTCGTCGAGTTTGTCGCCGTACCGCTTCTCGAGCAGTTGGCAGAATGAGGCGACTTTTCGCAATGGCTCCTGCAGATCATGCGAGGCGACGTAGGCGAACTGCTCGAGCTCGGCGTTCGACCGTCGTAAATCGACCGTCTGCTCGTCGAGGGCCTCTTGGGCGGACCGTGACGCGTCGAGATCGTCGACGATCCGCTGCCGCATGTCTTCGACGTCGACTGCGATAGCCCGGATGTCCTTGGGACCCTGTGCAATGATGCGTTCGCCGAAATTACCCTCCGTGATTCGCCTGCACGCCGCGGCGAGCGCGGCCAACGGTCGGGTGACCGCGCTTCGCACCAGGACCGCAAGCAGAATTGCCGTGACGAAGAACACCGCAATCAGGCCGGCCAGCACCCCGTCGCGCCATCCGCGCATGCTCGCAAGCTCGTCGATACCGGCCTCCCGCGCCTCTGACAAATGCTCGTTCTGCACGTCGAATAGCAGTCGGAGACGGTCGAATTCGGCCTTGCCGCGCTCCGCTGTAGCGTTATCCACCACCCTCGGGGAGCCGGGCTCGACGCTGGCGATGAGCGGCTCGGCGTAGGTCGCGCGCCACCTGGCAGCGGCTTGTTCGATCGCGTTCAGATCGTCGTTCGCGTCCGAGCGATGGCCTACGCGACTGCGGACATCGGCGGCAGCGGCTTTTTCTGCGCGTTGGCCCTCGTTGTATGGCTCGAGGAACTGTCGGTCCGCAGCGATCGCATACCCGCGCAGAGACGTCTCCTGATCTCGCAGCGCGGCCTGCAACTGGTAGGCAGCCACGCGGGCAGGCTGGATGTCATCGATCAGCTCACTGGACAGATCGTCGGTGCGATTCAGCAGCACTGCGCCTGTGACGGCTCCCGCGAACACCAGCACCCCCATGACGGCCAGCACAAGGTTCTGCCACCCCTGGACGGTGAGCTTGCGCTCGCGTCGCTGAGCAGTCATCGCGTGATCCGCTCGACGCGCACCACCGCGATGTCGTCGGTCAGCCCCCCGTGTGTGCGCGCGCGTGCCTCGGCTTCCCGAATAAGAGCGTCGACGAATGCGCGGGGAGGCAGCGCCGCAACTGAACGGGCCACCTCGAGCAGTCCTTCCTCGCCTAGCCGTTCGTTGCCGCGGCCCGAGTGGCCCTCAAAAAGGCCGTCGGTGATTAGGAGTAGGCCATGGCCGTCGGCCAGCTCCAGTTCGTTGACCGGCCATTCGCGTGCACCAAGGCCGAGCGCGGGCCCCGCAGGCGGTTCGAGCCACTGCACATCGTCAGGTCCGTGCACCAACATGCCGGGATGCCCGGCCCGCACGGCAGTGAAGCGCAGGCTCTCGGGTGCGAGCGCCACGCTCAACAGCGTCGCGAAGATGGCCTTGCCGGGACGTTCGGCGAACATGAGCCGTTCGAGTTGCCGCATTCGCTCATTGCCGCGAAGCCCGGCGAAGGTGAGAGCGCGCCAGCCGATGCGCAATGCCACGCCAAGGGCGGCCTCGTCTGGTCCGTGCCCGGCGACGTCACCGATCATCACGTGAACGGTCCCGTCCGGAGTTTGCACCACGTCGTAGAAGTCGCCACCCAGCAACGCATCCGCGCGTCCTGGGCGATACTGCGTGATGATGTCGACGTTCGATTCGTCGAGGAGCAGCGGGGACGGCAGCAGGCCCCGCTCCAGCCGGGCATTCTCGCCCGCCTGGAGCTGGCTCGCGTGCAACTCAACGGCGGTGAGCTCGGCCCGCTTGCGCTCGATCGCGTACAGCAGCGCACGCCGCAGGTTCTCGGGTTCCACGCGGCCTTTGATGAGGTAGTCCTGCGCACCCGAGGCCACCGCCGATATACCGAAGTGCTCGTCGTTCAGTCCGGTCAACACCACGATAGGGATGCTGGGATCCCACTTGCCGATGCGTTCCAACGCGTCGATCCCGTTGGCGTCGGGAAGGTTTAGATCCAACAGAACGCAGTCCGGCCGGGCGCGTGCCAATTCGCGCTCAGCGTCGGAGATCGACTGCGCCCAAGCGAAGGTGATATCGGCGGCCGCGTCGGCAATCAGTTCTTCGACCAACAATGCGTCGGCTCGATCGTCCTCAACCAGAAGCACCGACAGACCCTGTCTCACCGCTGTGCGGGCGACATGGCTATCCGGCGCAGGGGTGTCTTGCGGGTACTGCGGCGCGCGCATGGGTCATCACGTCCTTAACGTAACGTCACCCCGGTCGCGCTGACCCCTTCTTCAGTGACAACCTCACGACCATACCGACTCCGCCCTCGACCCTCATCGCGGACGAGCTAGACCTCCGAGAGCGGGCGATTTTCGCGCACTCCCCGATACATGCCCCACCGGACGATGAGCGGCATCAGCACACGGTCGAACGACCATGCGGGGAATCGGAACGCGCGGCCGTTCGGCGCGAACACCTCAAGTCCATCCCGCTGCGGACCGAGCACCGAACCCCATCGCCGCTTCGGAGGGCGGTAGCTGCGCAGCGGCCGTCCTTCGAACTCGGCGCGGACGTTATGGGCCAGCAGGCCGTCTGCCCTATTGCGAGCCGATGTCCGGAGCGGATCCGTCGCCGCGACATCACCGACCGCGAATACGCCCCCGTGACCGGGAACCTGTAGTTCCGGAGTGACACGGACGAAGCCGTGTTCGTCGAGCAGGTCGGCAGGCAACCAGTCGGTATTGGGCCGCACCCTTCCGATCGCCCAGAGGACGGCATCGGCCTCGGTCGGCGGCTGACCGGTGCTCCATTGGACCGGTTCGCCGGTGATCTGATCGCACGCGAATCCGTCTGGTATCACTGCGCGGTGGCCCGGATGGAGCACCACCCCGACTTCGCCGAGGCGCTGCTCGACGCGTTCCCACGCCCGTGGGTGGTGCTGGAGCAGGGCGCGCTCGCCGGGGAAGTAGAGGTCGACCCGCTTCTGCGGCCACGTCCTCGCCAGGTTGGCGGCGCTGCTGACGGCTGCCGCG
>JAVXWV010000917.1:0-5472 GCA_032230775.1 Mycobacterium sp.
CGGCGTGCGAGGAGTACGTGAACCGAAACCGTCGCTTCGGCAGGGCCTGATGACGCTATCCGAGCGCGTCGCCGCCGTCCTCGAGGAAATCCTGCCGGTTCAGCATGAAGACGACGGCGCAATCACCGTGCACCACGACGAGACGTTCGCGTCGTTGCGGGTCGTGACTATCGCCGAGGACCTCGACATCGTGTCGCTCACACAGGTCCTGGCGTGGGATCTGCCGCTGGACAGCAAGCTCCGCGCAAAAGTTGCCAAGCACGCCAACGACACATTGCTGGGCACGGTGTCGCTGGTGGAGAAAAGCGAAGGGGCCAAACGAAATTCCAAGAAGACCGCGGATGTGCTGCTGCGCTACAACTTTCCCGCCATCGGCCTGACCGACGATGCGCTGCGCACACTAATCCTGATGGTGCTGGCGACGGGCGGCGACGTGCGGCGGGCGCTAGTTGCCTGACGGCTATTCGGCCACGCAGTCGCCGCAGATACCAAAGATCTCGATGGTGTGGCTCACGTCGGAAAAGCCGTGTTCGCGGGCCACTTCCGCGGCCCACGCCTCGACATCGCCGCCCTGGATTTCGACCGTCGTCCCGCAGGCCCGGCACACCAGATGGTGATGGTGGTGTTCCGAGCAGCGCCGGTATACCGACTCGCCGGTGTCGGTGCGCAGCGTGTCGACGAGTCCGTTGGCGGCCATCTGCTGCAGCGCGCGGTACACGGTCGTCAGTCCGATGCCCTCGCCACGGCGGCGCAGTTCGTCGTGCAGTTCCTGCGCGGACCGGAACTCGTCGAGGTTTTCCAGCAGTGCGGAGATCGCGGCGCGCTGGCGGGTGGCCCGCACCCCCGTCGTTGTCACTAGTCGCCCTCGGAGGCGTGGGTCACCGCCGCGACGACGATGTCGGCCAGGTGATGATCGACCAAGCGGTACATCACTTCCCGCCCGGAACGCTCACCCGCGACCACGCCTGCGGCCTTGAGGATCCGCAGATGCTGGCTCACCAGGGGTTGCGGCACCGCGAGAGCGTCGACGAGTTCGTGCACACATCGCGCCGACTCTCGTAGCTGCAGCACGATCGCGATCCGCACCGGCGCGGCCAGCGCACGTAGCAGGTCGCCCGCGGTGTCGAGGACGTCGCGTGACGGCAGCTCGGGCAGTGGCGCGCCACCGTGGTCATGCACCTCAGCTGAAGTCGGATGCTCTTCGCGCGAGCGCTCATCGCCAGACAAAGTGGAAACGGTTTTCATTATGCATCCACATTACATGCACGATCGCGCATGTCAACGCTTTCAGCGCATTCCCAGCAGGCCCTCTGCACGCGATACTCGGTTTCGCGTGAAATCCGTTGAGCGCAGCGCGGTTTCGCGCCAATCGCGGACCGGCGCTGGGGGTTTCCTGATGATGCTCTCAAGGCCGCGGATCATCGCGTTTCGCGTTGCTACGGTTCGGAGGCCGGTTTGCTTCTTCGTCCTCGAAAGGACCGCGTGATGCAGATTTCGAAGCCCAAACTTGTCGTTGGCGGAGTTCTCACGGCCGTTAGCTTCAGTTTTCTTGGCGCTGGCACCGCCTATGCGGTCCAAACGCACATGTCAATGCCCGGGACGACCTCACCTATGCGGTCAACGAGCTGAACCTCGCCGTTCCTGACAAGGGTGGACACCGCGTGACCGCGATCAACCTGGCCAACCAGGCGATCGACCAGGTCAATCAGGGCATCCAGTTCGGCGCGCAATAGCCGGACGGACATATAACCGGCCAGAGGAGCCGGTGTTTTCGGGTTTCGTGGATCGCGTCGTTACTCTGTTCACCCGTGGCCTCCATCATCGACACCGTTGCAAACCTGGCCAAGCGGCGTGGCCTCGTCTTTCAGGCCGGCGAAATCTATGGCGGCACAAAGTCGGCGTGGGACTACGGGCCACTCGGCGTGGAGCTCAAGGAGAACATCAAGCGGCAGTGGTGGCGCGCGGTCGTCACCGGCCGTGACGACGTCGTCGGTCTTGACTCGTCGATCATCCTGCCCCGTGAGGTGTGGGTCGCCTCCGAGCACGTCAAGACGTTCAACGACCCACTGGTCGAGTGCCTGAACTGCCACCACCGGCACCGCCAGGACCATCTGCAGGAGGCGTACGCCGCGAAGAAAGGCATCGACGATCCGGAGTTGGTGCCCATGGCCGAGATCGTGTGTCCGGACTGCGGCACCAGGGGCGAATGGACCGAGCCGCGTGACTTCAACATGATGCTCAAGACCTATCTCGGCCCGATCGAGACCGAGGAGGGTATGCACTACCTTCGTCCCGAAACTGCGCAGGGAATCTTCGTCAACTTCGCCAACGTGGTGACGACGGCACGGAAGAAGCCGCCGTTCGGAATTGCCCAGACGGGCAAGAGCTTCCGCAACGAGATCACCCCGGGCAACTTCATCTTCCGCACCCGCGAGTTCGAGCAGATGGAGATGGAGTTCTTCGTCGAGCCGTCGACCGCGCCGGAGTGGCATCAGTATTGGATCGATACCCGGCTGCAGTGGTACATCGACCTCGGCATCGACGCCGACAACATGCGCCTGTTCGAGCATCCCAAGGAGAAGCTGTCGCACTACTCCGCTCGTACTGTCGACATCGAGTACAAATTCGGCTTCCAGGGCAACCCGTGGGGTGAGCTCGAAGGTGTGGCCAACCGCACGGACTTCGACTTGTCAGCGCACACAAAGCATTCCGGCGTCGACCTGTCGTTCTACGACCAGGC
This sequence comes from Mycobacterium sp., assembly GCA_032230775.1. Lineage (GTDB taxonomy): Bacteria > Actinomycetota > Actinomycetes > Mycobacteriales > Mycobacteriaceae > Mycobacterium. Next base: position 2,741 of record JAVXWV010000917.1, read on the forward strand.
CACCGACACCCGCTACGTGCCATATGTGATCGAACCTGCGGCCGGACTGACCCGTTCGTTCATGGCGTTTCTCGTCGACGCCTACGCCGAGGACGAGGCGCCGAACGCAAAGGGGGGCGTGGACAAGCGCACAGTGTTGCGGCTCGACCCGCGGCTATCGCCGGTCAAGGCGGCCGTGCTGCCGCTGTCCCGCCACGCCGACCTGTCGCCGAAGGCGCGCGACCTCGCCGCGGAGTTGCGCAAGTGCTGGAACGTCGAATTCGATGATGCAGGCGCTATCGGCAGGCGGTACCGCCGCCAGGACGAGATCGGCACGCCGTTCTGTGTCACAGTCGACTTCGACACACTCGAGGACCAGGCGGTGACCATCCGCGAGCGCGACGCGATGACTCAGGATCGCGTCGCGCTCGATGGCGTGACCGACTATCTAGCGGCTCGGCTGAAGGGGTGCTAGCGCACGTCGGTTAGCAGGGATTCAGCACCGGATCGAACCGCAGATTTCCGCCGGGTCGCCCCCGCCGCTGCCCACACCCGGCAGGCTGCCGTAGTCCGGTGACACGTACGGTGTGGACCCGGAGCCCGAACCTGAGCCGCTACCCGGGCCTCGGCGTGCTTCTTACGCACCGTCGTCGTCAGAAACGTCCGCCGCCGCCGCCGCTCCACCCGCCCGACGATCCCGAGCCGCCGAAGGACGTCGAGCTCCACCCGCCGCCCATGCTGCCGCCGAGGCCGCCGCGCAGCGCTCCGGACAGGATGTTGCCGATGACGATGCCGCCGATGACGGCACCCATGTTGGATCCGCTGGTGCTGCCGTACCGCCCGGCGTAGGAGCGTTGCGCCGCCACGACGTCCGCGTTGGCCATCTCCTGCGCTTGCGCCGCCAACATGGAGGCACCGTTGGCGTGGGCGATGGCCTCATTCAGATTGACGGACCTGGTGTCCTGAGCGGCCTGCAGTTGGCGCACCGCCTCGGCGAGCCGGGTGCGAGCCTCCGGGCCGATGGTGCCGCGTCGCGTGTCGATGTAGTCCGAAACTCCGCGGACCCGTGATTGCGCGGTGAACAGGGCTTGGTCGTATGTGCGGCTGAGCCGTTCGGCGGCTTCGCGTTCCTCGGCGATGCTGGCCAGCAGCCGGTCCAACTCCGCGTCGGCCTTGGTCAGCTTGGTGAAGGCGCCCAAAGGATCTGTGGTGCCTGTGCTTTGAGCGTCGGCCACCGCCTTGACAGCGGCATCGCGGGCCGCGCCAAGCTCGGCGGCGTGCGGTGTATTGCCCTGTGCCACAAGCGTTCCCGCCTGATTGATGCCATTCTGGATGTCGGCGATCGCCGCGGGAAGGGTGGCGACTGCGCGGTTGATGTCGGTGCCGGCACTCTCGATGGCGTCCAACAGCATTCGGGCCTGCCCGAGCGCGGACTCCGCCGCGCGGATCGAGTCGACAAGGCCGGCCTGGCGTCCGGCAGGTCGGGACACGAGAGCGCGGCCGTTAGTGATGTTCTGGTCGGCGAAAGTCAAGCGCTGCTTGGCCGTTTCGACATTGCCTGCGACCGACGCCAGCGCGGCGTCGGAGAACTGCTTGTGCAGTTCCGCGAGCGCCTGCTCCGACGGCGTCATCCGCGCGGTCACATCGACCATCTGCTGGGTCAGCGCGTCCAGCCGGGTTGGGGCGTTGATCACCAGATCGCGCAACTGTTCAAACGCTTCGCGTTGGGCGTCGAGCTCACGGTCGGCCTTCGCCGCGGCGACGACAACGCGGGTGAGTAGGTCGCGCCTCTGCTGCGGTGTTTCCGGAACGGCATCGTCGAGTATCTGCCGCACGTTGAACGCCTGCGCCAGCGTGGTCTTGGCATTGGCGACCGCCCGGTTGAACGGGTCGGTTTGCTCAGCACCGAATTCCTCGACCGCCAAACCCAATTCGTTGTCACTGGTGCGGACGGCGTTGTCGACGTCGACGACGATCGTCTTGGACAGGTCGTCGAGCGCGTCGATGGGTACGGAGGCCAACGCATTCGGGTCAGCGGGATCGACTCGGCGCGCTGCCGCGAACTCCGCCTCGCGCCGCTTGCGGCGGCGACGCCGAGTCCACAACAACAGCGCGAGGATGAGCACAGCGAGCACCACGAGCGCCACGAGGACGCCGAACCACGAGATCTGCGCGCCCGTCCCCGTCCCCGTCGAGGACGTCGACGGGTTGAGTCCGTTGGCCGCGGCGATCGCGGCCCCGGCCCAGTCACTCTGGTGCAATTTGGGCTCGATCTCGTTGGTGCGCAATGTACTGACATCGAAGCCACCTGGTCCGGTGGTCGGAGGCAGAAACGCGTAGGCGCGGTCCTTCGTCGCGACCGCGAGAATCGCATCCTGGCCGCCGATATCGGACAGGCGCCTGGTTTGTTCGGTCCAGCTCACCGAGTCTTGCCCCGAGAAGGTGTCGACGTAGACGACCCACAACCGGATGTGGCGGTCGTTGTACAGCTGGTTGACTGCGTTGTCGACCTGAACGCGCTGACCCTGCGACAACACGTTTGCGTTGTCGGTCACGTAGTCCGGCACCCTCAACGGCGGGTCGGCGGCGGCGCTCGGCGTGATCAGCAGTCCTGCGGCCATGACGGCGAGCAGGAGACCGAGCAAACGGGCGATGCGCATGGCCCACAATGTAGTACTGGCAGACTGTGCGTCGGTGACTGTGATTGGAGATCCCTACGACGAGTTCGACCGGCAGCGCCTGGTGGTCGAACC
>JAVXWV010000028.1:0-2746 GCA_032230775.1 Mycobacterium sp.
GCGCTGTTGCTTCGGAGTGTGATCGGCGTGCCGCAGCGCCAACGCGTACAACTCGGCGGCCTCCCGGTGAGCGCCCACCGCCGCGGCCCGCTGCGCGGCGGCACGCCCGAAACGCGCTGCCGCAGCGTCGTCGCCGGCCTGTTCGGCGTGAAACGCCAACGCCGACAACGTGTCCGGCGGGACTGGTGGTTGCGCCAGCGCGGCCAACGCGCACTTGTGTAACTCCCGACGCCGATAGGCGGGGATCTGTTCCAGCACGGCCCGCCGTGCCAGCTCATGGCGAAAATCCACCGCCGCACCGTCGGCGCGCAGCACCCCGGCGTCAAGGCATTCATCCAGAGCCACCGCCGCGCCCGGGCACACCTGGTTCAGCAGCAGCGCACTGGCGTGTGGGCCGCAGATCGCCGCGGCGTGGGCGGCGTCTCGCGCGGGCCCCGAAAGCCGGGCCAGCCTGCCCCACACCGCCTCGGAAACGCTGCGCGGTAGCGTGCTGTCTCCCAACGCATTCCGGCCAGCGGCCAGGATCTCGGTCACAAAGAACGGGTTGCCGCCGGTGAGCCGGTGCAACTCGTCGGCGTTGAGTACGCTACCGGCGGCCAACACCGCGACCGCGTCGCGACTGAGCCGGGCTAACCCGATCCGAGTCAGCGCTTCATAGGTCGCCACGTCGCCCAGCGCCACCGCCAAGGGATGCTGCGCGCCGACCTCATCGTCGCGATAGGACACCAGCAACAGCACCGGCAGCGACCCCACCCGCCGCGCCAGGAATCGCAGCAAATCTAACGTGGCGCCATCAACCCACTGCACGTCCTCCACTGCGCACACCCACGTGTTGCCGTCAGTGAATAACGCGAGCAGGCCGGCGTAGATCGCCTCGACGCCACCGCGGTCGATCGCCGCGGCCAACTCGCTGGCTTGGGGGCCTGGCAACTGGGCCAGCATGTCGATCAGCGGGCCCAACGGTCGTGGCGTCGCCAGCGGATCACAGGAGCCGCGCAGCACCCGCAGCCGGTCGTCGAGGTCGGCGAGAAAGCGACGGATCACCGCGGTCTTGCCGACACCTGCCTCTCCGCGCAGCAGCACCACTTGCCCGGCGCCGCGCCCAGCCCGCTGCTCCAACTCACCCAATTGGGTGAGCACCGACTCCCGCTCCAGCAGGATCTCCGTGGGCGTCCGCATTGCCCTCACTCCCTTGATGTGCCGCTGCTCCAACGCCACCGCGCGGATCCTGCGGCCAATCAAAGATACGGGCCGGGGCAAATCAAAAGATATAGGGAGAATTCCCCATGAGGTGATAACTGGCGCTAGCGCACTCGGCATTCATGAAGCCATCGACTTTCGTTCCATTCGTCGAAGGAACGGGCAGTTCGGGTGGGGAGTTCCGACATCACGACCAAGATCACTGCTGCCCTGCCGGTTGGTGTGATGGTGGCCGGCGGCAGCGGCTCCTTCGACGGTTCCGGGGGGCGTCGGCAAACCCGGACGGCTGCTGCGCGTCGACCTGATCGCCGCGGTAGTAGACCAGCAACGCCACGGGCAGCCACCCTGCGCGGGCGAAAGCACATCAAAGACAGGGAAAGCTCCTCATGAATCGAGACCCGTAGCAAGCGCACACTGCGTTTACACCATCCAACTTCATTCCATCTTTCGAACGAATGGGCAGTTCGGTGAGGAGGCGCGTCGCAGTGCTGTACTGCCGCAATGAGGCTCAGTTCCGGCCGTCCGCCGACGGTCGTGCCCGGGCATCTCTGCGGCCCCTCTGCGCGCCGGCCTCACCTAAGCCATCGTGTGTTTCACGACGTCCTCTGGATTGTCGGCGACAGAGGGGTTCGCCGTCGCCAGGGACGCGCCCGCCGGGTCCAGGCGAGTGAGCAGGTAGGAGCCGCGGGGGAACTCCTACCTGCCGGGGGCCGAACCCTGCGAGCCTCTTCGGACGGCTTCACGCCGAAGAACATCAGGCCCGAATAGTCGGGTCAGAAGGCGGGTGTGCGGTGGGCCCAGGGGTTCGCCTGCTCCAGCTGACTCGCGACGCGGATCAGGATGTCTTCGCGACCATAGGCTGCGACGAGCTGCACGCCGACCGGCAAGCCCTCGGCCGTCCACTCCAGGGGCAGGCTGATCGCCGGCTGGCCGCTGGTGTTGAACGGGGGAGTGAAGGGCACGAAATCGCCCGCGCGCCGCATCGGCGACATCGGGTTGTCGGGGTCGTTGACGATCGTGCCGAGCTTGAGCGGCAGCTCGCCAAGCGTCGGCGTGAGCAGCAGATCCCAGCCGTCGTGCCACCACGCCTGCACCGCCCGGCGGTACTGCGCGACGGCTGCCAACGCCAGCCCGTAGTCGACAGCGGTGAAGTGCTTGGCGAAGTCGGCCTGAATCCGGTTCACCGGCTCCAACTCTCGATCCTCCAGCGGCCTGCCGAGCTGCTCCTCGAAGCGGCGCTGCGAAAGTCCGAGATTGGTGCTCCACAGGGCGCCAAACTTGGAGCCGAACGTCTTGTCCTCCAATGCCTTCGGCCACGCCGGCTCGACGCGGTGCCCCAACGATTCGAGCAGCGTTCCCACGGCCTGCGCCGCATCGGTGACTTCCGCGTCGACCCGCCCGCCCTGTGGGTGGTGGTCCAGGATGCCGATGCGCAACCGACCCGGGTCGGCGCCGAGCTCCTCGACGTAGGGACGTGACGGCGCCGGTGCGATCACAGTGTCGCCGATGCCCGGGCCGCGCGTCGCGTCGAGCAATGCGACCGTGT
>JAVXWV010000051.1:0-3623 GCA_032230775.1 Mycobacterium sp.
GATCCGCTGGGTCGGGCTGATGAACGGCTCGGGGATCCGAAGGATGTCGACGAGCGCAGCGTCGGGCCGCGATGTCAGGTTCTCGTCGATCGCCTCGAGTCGGCGTCGCAACCTGCCTTTAGCCACGAGAACCCATCACCGATCCCAGGGGGCGCACGCCATTATGTAACCATGACCTCTCCGTTGCCCGAACCGCAGCAGATCGCCAGCCCGAAATCCGCCTATCGCCTCGCTGCGCTCTTGCTCGGCTCGGGTGTCCTGCACTTTCTGATGCCGAAGCCGTACGACGCGATCGTCCCCGCCGAACTGCCGGGCAGCCAGCGGTTTTACACCTACGCGTCCGGGGTGGCCGAATTTGCGGCCGGGGCGTTGCTGCTGACGCCGCGCACGCGTCGGCTCGGCGCGCTGTCCGCGGTTGCCGTGTTCGTCGGGGTGTTCCCGGCCAACATCAACTTGATCCGGCTGTGGAAGGACAAGCCGCTGGTCATGCGGCTGGGCGCGATCGCGCGGCTGCCGCTGCAGATCCCGATGATCACCGGGGCGCTGAAGATCTACCGCAACTCTTAGGCCGCCTCCAGCAGCGCGACGAGGTCGTCGGCGCCGGGCAACGTCCCCGGGGTGACCGTCTGCCCGGTCCGCACGTAGTGGAACGCCGCGCGAACCTTCTCGACCGGGCGACCCTGCAGCGCCGCCCACGCCAGCCGGTACACCGCGAGCTGAATCGCCGCATGCTGCTTGGCTTCTGGAGTATTGGGCGGTTCGCCGGTCTTCCAGTCCACCACCGTGGTGCCGCCGTCGTCGTCGACAAAGATCGCGTCGATGCGGCCCCGCACCACATGCCCGCCGATCACCATGTCGAACGGGACCTCCACATCGATGGGCGTGCGGGCGGCCCACGGGGACACCGCGAACGCGGCCTGCAGTTCGGCGAGATCTTCGGTGTCGCACGCGTCGCGATCGACGGCGCCCGGCAGGTCGTCGAGGTCGAACAACCGCTCGGCGTGGAAGAACCGCTGCACCCAGTCGTGAAATGCGGTGCCCAGCAACGCATGAGGGTCGGGCGGGGTCGGCAGACGACGGCGTAGCCGTGCAGCGACCGCGTCGGGGTCGCGGCCGAGTTCGACCAGCATGCTCACCGACAGCTGCGCGGGCAACGGCGGCGCGGGCGGATCGGCCGCGGGAATGCGCTCGGCCAGCAGGGCGTCGACGTCGGCCGTCCATCCGTCGACGTCGGCGGTGTCCCCGTCGAGACCGCCCGACATCGCCTGACTCACCAGCGCCGCACCGGTGTCCACACCTGCCCTTTGTCTGCCGACGGGATCGGTGGGCCAGGGTGCTTCGATCACCCTGTCGCGCAACGGGTTCTGCTCACCATCGGCAGGCTCCGGCGCCCAGTGCTCGACGACGCCGCAGGGATCGCCAGCGGCTTCTGACTGCTCGATGATGTCCTTGAGCTCGCAGAGGAAGTCGGACGGGCCGCGGGGTTTTGCCTCGGAGACGCCCCAATGATGGCCCGACAGCAGCAAGGTGTCCTCGGCGCGGGTGATCGCGACGTACAGCAGCCGGCGCTCCTCGTCGATGCGGCGCTGTTCCAGGCGGCGCCGGTGATCGGAGATCTTGTCGGACAGCCGCTTTCGATCGTTGACGTCTGCGGTGTCGAGCACAGGGACACCGTGCTCGGAGACGGTGGCGCGGTCACCGCGCAGCAGCGGAGGCAGATCTCCAGCGTCGGTGAGCCAGGTTCGTGTCGACGCCGTCGACGGGAACACCCGCCCGCTCAGGTGTGGCACCGCGACCACCTGCCACTCCAACCCCTTCGCGGAGTGCACGGTCAGGATCTGTACCCGGTCACTGGCGACGGACACTTCGGCGGGCGCAAGGCCGTTCTCCACTTGCTCGGCAGCATCCAGATACCCCAGCAGGCTCGGCACCGTCGCGCCTTGGCGGGCGGCGAAGTCGGCAACCACGTCGGCGAACGCGTCGAGGTGCTCGGTGCCCGACCAGCCCGATGACACCGGCCTGGCCGCCCGGACCTCGGCGTCGACTCCGAGCACCCGGCGCACCTCGGCGACGAGATCGGGCAGCGGGTGGGACAGGTGGGCGCGCAGCGCAGTCAGCTCACGGCCCAGCGCGACGATCCGACGGTGACCGGCCGCGGAATACGCAGCCGTGTGTCCGGGATCGCAGATGGCGTCGGCAAGGCAGGCGGCATCGGCGTCCGCGGCAGCATTGGCGACGATCTGCTCGGTGGTGGCGTCGCGCGTCGACCTGTCGTCGAGTTCGACGGCTCGTCGCCACAACGCGGCGATGTCGCGACTCCCCAGTCGCCACCGCGGCCCGGTAATCACCCGCATCGCCGCGGCGCCTGCGGTGGGATCGGCCACCAGACGCAACGTCGCCACCACGTCGGCAACCTCGGGCACGGCGAGCAGCCCGGCGAGCCCGACGACCTCGACAGGGACGCCGCGCGCGGCAAGCGCATCGGCCATCGGCGCGGCGTCGGCATTGCGGCGCACGAGCACCGCCGCCGTCGGCGCGACACAGCCGTCGCTACGGGCGCGGTGGTACAGCCGCGCCAAATGGTCTGCAACCCAATCTCGTTCGGCCACCACGTCGGACAACAGGGCGCACCGGATGACGCCCGGCTTGGCGTCGGGCCGCGGCCGCAGCGCCCGCACCGCGACGGAGCGCCGCCGCGCCTCGTTGGACACAGCGTTCGCCAGATACAGCGCCCGCGGTGGATTGCGCCAGCTGGTGCGCAGCTCCAGCGTTGGCGCGGGCGTTCCGTCCGCCCGCGGGAAGTCGGTGGTGAACCGTGGCAGGTTGGTCGCCGACGCGCCGCGCCAGCCGTAGATCGACTGGATCGGATCGCCGACGGCGGTCAGCGCGAGGTCGTCGTCGACGCCTCGGCCGAACAGTGATGACAACGCCACGCGCTGTGCGTGCCCGGTGTCCTGGTACTCGTCGAGCAGCACCACCCGATACCGCTGCCGCAACTGCTGGCCGACTTGCGGGAACGTCGACGCCAGCCGGGCGGCGGAGGCCATCTGCATGCCGAAGTCCATGACCTTCTCCGCGCGCATGCGTGCGTGCAGAGCGTCGATCAGCGGAACGAGTTGAATGCGCTCTGTCTGGGTGGCCAGCATGCGCAGCAGCCACTGGCTGGGCCCGCGGTCCCGCTGATACGGACCCGCAGGCAGCGTGTGCACCAGCCGTTCCAGTTCCACGTGCGTGTCGCGCAGTTGCGTGGTGTCCACGAGGTGTTCGGCCAGCTGCCCGGCGAGCCGCAGCACCATCGCGGTCACCGCGGCCGGGGTCTTATCGGTTTCGAGATGCTGGGGGTACTCGCATACGACGCGAAACGCCAACTGCCACAAGTCGGTTTCGCTGAGCAGCCTGCTGTCGGGCTCGACCGGCAGCAGCAGGCCTTGCTCGCGCAGCAGGTTCCCCGCGAACGCGTGGTACGTGCTGACGGTAGCCGGGTCGTCGGCGATGGCCGCGATATCAGAGCCGCCGGGCACGAGGCCTGCGCCGGCCAGCCGCGCCAGCCGGGTGCGGACCCGGCGCAGCAGCTGACCAGCGGCCTTTCGAGTGAACGTCAGCCCGAGCACTTCGCCGGGGCG
>JAVXWV010000591.1:0-3286 GCA_032230775.1 Mycobacterium sp.
TCGCTTGGGCGTGCTGGGTTCTGAACCCCGGCGTATCGACGTGCAGGGCGGCGGCAGGATCCGGATCGGAGGTCGAGCGAGAAGTCGTCAGAGCCATGATGCTGCTGCGGTTGTCGACATTGGCTACCGGGCGCACCGGTGTGCGGCCCGAGATCGCGCAGACGTATGCGGCGATGCTGTCGGCCGGACTGACGCCTGTCGTGTTCGAATATGGCAGCCTGGGCTGCTCAGGCGATCTTGCGCCGTTGGCACACGTGGCGCTGTCGGCCATCGGCGAGGGCTCGGTGCGCACGGCCGACGGCGAACTGGTGCCGTCCGCCGATGCGCTGGCCCGCCACGGCATCGAGCCGGTCGTGCTCGCCGAGAAGGAGGGCCTTGCGCTGATCAACGGCACCGACGGCATGCTCGGCATGCTGGTGCTTGCGCTGCGCAACCTCGACTCGTTGCTGAAACTGGCCGACGTCGCCGCGGCCATGAGTGTCGAGGGCCTCCTCGGCACCACCCGGGTATTCGCCGCAGATCTGCACGCCTTGCGACCGCATCCGGGGCAGGGCGACGCCGCGGCCAACATGCGCCGCGTGCTCGCCGAATCGCCGATCGTGGCCAGCCACAGTGGCCCGGACTGTTCGCTGGTCCAGGACGCATACTCGCTGCGCTGCGCACCCCAGGTCGCGGGCGCCGCACGCGACACCGTTGAGCATGCCCGTACCGTCGCCGGCCGCGAATTGGCAAGTGCCGTAGACAATCCCGTCGTCACGCTCGACGGGCGCGTCGAATCCAACGGCAATTTCCACGGCGCGCCCGTCGCCTACGTGCTCGACTTCCTCGCCATCGCCGTCGCCGATCTGGCGAGCATCAGCGAGCGGCGCACTGACCGGTTCCTCGACGTCGCCCGCAGCCACGGGCTCAACCCGTTCCTTGCCGACGATCCCGGCGTGGACAGCGGGCACATGATCGCCCAGTACACGCAGGCCGCGATCGTGTCCGAACTGAAGCGGCTGGCCGCCCCGGCGAGTGTCGACTCGATCCCTTCGTCGGCAATGCAGGAAGACCACGTCTCGATGGGGTGGTCGGCGGCACGCAAGCTCCGCAGGGCCATCGACGGACTGACCCGGGTGCTGGCGGTCGAGGTGTACACCGCCGCACGCGGTATCGAGATGCGTTCCCCCCTGGCAGCATCGCCCGCGACCGCCGCCGTCATCGCGGAGATCCGTAAATCCGTTCCGGGACCGGGCACCGACCGGTACCTGGCGCCGGAAATCGATGCCGTCGTCGCCATGGCCGGCTCGGGAGCGTTGGTGGCGGCCGCCGTATCGGTCACCGGCCCGTTGGCCTAAAGCGCCGGCGGGCACCACCCTCGCATCGCTGCACTTTGGCGCCACCAGGCCCGGTGTACCGATCACCACAGCCAGATCGAGCACTTCGCCGTTAAATACACTGTTTGATAGACGATTTCCTTTACCAGCTCGTCGCCACTGTGAACCGGACGGATGACCGTCCCGCATGGGCGCACCGAGTCGGCAGTACAGCGATCGAGCGGACCGATTCCAGTCTTGTTGAGGCGCGGACTAACTGATGGGACTGGTGGCGTTGACCGTTGTGGGACGTTTCTGCCTGCGTCGGTTGGCCGAGGCGGCACGCCACATCATCGAGGGACGCAGTAGCCGAATCGGCGAATCGACAAGCCAGGCCACCTTGAGGAACTGCTCCAGTGCGGCGGTGTCATATTCGGCAGCGGTCAGTACTCGGTCCATGTAACCGCTTAGCAATCTCGTCGAAAGTGGTGGTGTGCCCTCTATCTCGGGCAGGGAGAGGTCGCCTCCGGCGGTCAGCTGCCAAGCCTGGCCGATCGGCTTTGCGGTAGCTCGGAAGAACCGCCGCGGAAGATCAGTTGTGCCACGGGACAAACAGTTTCGCAACGCCAAGGCTTCCAGCGCGGCCACGGTCATACCCTGGCCATAGATCGGGTTGAAGCTGCACACCGCATCGCCGACGACCAGCAAGCCGTCGGGCAGCGCCCGCGCCTTGTCGTACCGGCGCCAACGGCTGGACGGGAACCGATGCTGCGCTGTCTCTCCAATGGGCTCGGCGCCCCGAATGGCCGCCAAGAGGTGGGCAGGCACGAGTTGTTCGGCGAAGTCACACATCGCGGAGCGCCCGAGAGGTGGATCATTGCCCGCCATCCCGAAGACCGCGAACATCACGGTGTCTTCCTCGTATCTCAAGATCGCCATGCCGGTGGGTCGGCCGGGCACCGGGGCCACGACGCAGCCATACTCGTGCAACGCCTCCGGTGGCATCCGCAGCAACTGACTTGAATACATCAGGTGGATGACGACGGTGTCCTCAGCGGGGCGGACGTAACCCAGCCTTGCCAGGATTGCCGGTGTCCGCGCGCCGCGCCCCGTCGCATCGACGACGAGATCGGCGGGCAGCTCTGATTCCGAGTGGGTTTGACGGCTTACTATTCGCGCCCCGGTGATGCGATCTTGGCTCGTGTTGAACGTGACGTCGACGACGTCGTGATCGTCGAGCCACGTGGTGTTGGGAATCGCGCGTACCCGCCGCCGCACGTGGGATTCCAGAAATGGCCTGCTCGGGGTGTACGCCCTCAGCGTGCTCAGCCCTTCGGCGGCGCCGGACTGCGCGGCCAGATGGCCGCCCATGTTGAAGTGGAGCCTCGATAGATCCCGATAATCCATCGAGGGTGAGCCGGCTTCGACGAGCTCGTCGAGGATCCCGGGGAAGAGCTCTTCGAGTGCTTGCGCGCCGCTCAGTAGCAAACCATGGATCTGTCGGCCCTGTGGCACGCCGCGACGGTGGTCGGCGGTGTCGCTCAGCGCATCCCGCTCCACGATGGTGACCGTTTCAAAAAATTCGGCCAGTGTTCGCGCGGCCACCAGGCCGGCCATGCTGGCTCCCAGAACCACCGCGTGCTCACCGAGCTTCGCCATTAAGCAACCTCCCGACTTACGTCAGTATGGCGAGGTCTGCGCGCGGCGGCGTGAGTACTCGACTACTCGCTTTTCGCCGTAGTTGAGGGGTCGACTTGCCTCAGGGCAAATGAAAAGCTCCCTATCCGCAGCCGTAGTCAGTCACTGCACCGCCAACTGCAGATATTCGCGGCGGCGGACGAGAACGCTCGGCAGCCACGGCCCGACATCGACCGCTTCGATTCGCGAGGTGCGGTCAAACGCCGTGCGTAGAACGATTTGAGCTTCTAGCCGCGCCAGCGCGGCGCCGACACAGAAGTGCGCTCCCTTGCCAAAGGTGATGTGCCCCTTGC
>JAVXWV010000132.1:0-6509 GCA_032230775.1 Mycobacterium sp.
TCGATGCCGCCGATTCTAGTGACGCCGCGCTGATCTGCGTCCCGCCGTACCACATCGCGGGTGTCAGCGCCGCGTTGTCGAACCTCTACGCGGGCCGAAAGATCGTCTATCTGACGCAGTTCGAGGCGAACGAGTGGGTCCGCCTGGCGCGCGACGAGGGCGTAACGACCGCTACCGTGGTGCCGACCATGCTGGACCGCATTGTGTCCGTGCTGGAGGCGGACGGCATCCAGCTACCTACCCTTCGGAACCTGGCCTACGGCGGCTCCAAGGTGGCTCTTCCGTTGGTGCGCAAGGCCCTTGGCCTGCTGCCCGAGGTCGGCTTCGTCAACGCCTACGGACTCACCGAGACAAGCTCGACGATCGCGGTGCTCTCCCCCGATGACCACAGGGACGCGCTGGCCGCTTCCGACGACGCGGCCGCTAGGCGGCTTGGATCGGTCGGACAACCGGTACCCGGAATCGAGGTGCAGATCCGCAGCGAGGACGGCGCCGTTCTTGAGCCGGGCCAGACCGGTGAGCTGTTCGTACGCGGCGAACAGGTGTCGGGGCGCTATACCGATATCGGTTCGGTCCTCGACGCCGACGGATGGTTCCCCACCAAAGACGTTGCGATGCTTGACGAGGGCGGCTACCTGTTCATCGGCGGCCGTTCCGATGACACGATCATCCGCGGCGGGGAGAACATCGCCCCCGCCGAAATCGAGGACGTGCTGGTCGAGCATCCTTCGGTACGCGATTGTGTGGTCGTCGGCCCCGAGGATCCCGAATGGGGCCAGATCATCGTCGCGGTGGTGGTACTCGCCGGTGGCGCTGCACCAGACCCCGACGAACTGCGCGAGCATGTGCGAGCGCACCTGCGCGGATCACGAACGCCCGATCGGGTGGTGTTCCGTGATGAGCTGCCGACCAACGCGACCGGCAAGGTGCTTCGCCGCGAACTGGTAGACGAATTGACAAGGAGCCGAACATGATCAAGAACGGCACACGGCTGCAGAGCCAGGTCTGCGATACGCAGGTGATTGTCGTACGCACCGCCGACAGCCTCGACGACCTCCGCGCGGGCGGAGTCGCGATGGTGCCGATCGATGGCGAGAAATCTGCCGACGTCTCCCTGGATCCGGAGTTCTCCGAGGGCAATGCGATGGGCAAGCGCTACGTCGACGAGACCGGCGCAGAAGTGCTCGTCACCAAGGCCGGAGCGGGGACCCTCAGCATCGGAACCACCGCGCTGACCTTGAAGGAAGCAAAGCCGCTACCGGCCAGCGACTGATACCTTCCAAAATGTGAGGCCACGCAGCCTGCTCGTTCGATACGCGGCAGGTCTTGCGTTCGCTTACCTTCTGACGTCGGCGGAAGTCATCGCGATCGTCGTCTCGGTGAGCGACGAGGCGGTCATCGGCGCGCAAGCCGTGCTGAGCGTGAAAAACCTGATAGCGGCGGTGGCGATCGTGGTCGTCGGAACCGTCAGCGTCACCGTTGGCGGCATAGCGTTGGTCGCACTTGCTCTCCACCGACCTGATCCGGATCGCGAACCGAGCGCGGCGCTTCCGCGCAGGTCTCTGAATGTCACCCGGCGCCAATCTGTAATCCTCCTGACGCCATGGGCTGTCGCAGCCGTTGTGGTGATTCCGTTGAACATCGACGGCGGTCTCAGAGTCATGGCCCTGATCATTTCGTCAATTCTGTTTGGTGCGACAGCGACGGTGTGTACCGGCTTTCTGTTCACCCAACGTCCTTTGCGCTCCCTGATGGTCGCCGCCACAGTGGATTTCGACCACGCCGAGAGGGCGCCGGGAGTGCGCGCCCGGTTGATCCTGATGTGGGCGATGTGTTCCGCCCTCCCCGGCGCGGGCATCGTGGTGCTGGTCCTGTTGCGAGCCAAGGGCTGGATCGTCTCAGACAACGCGCCGATCGAAGTGCCCGTGATGGTGCTTGCGCTCGTCGCCGTCATCCTTGGATTCCGCGCGATGATCTTGGTGTCGTCTTCGATTTCGGATCCGCTCCATGAGGTCGTCGGCGCAATGGCGGAGGTGGAACGGGGACGCATCGACCACGCGATCGACGTCTACGAACGATCCGAAATCGGGCAACTTCAAGTGGGATTCAATCGAATGGTCGCCGGTTTGCGGGAACGTGACCAACTGCGGGATCTGTTCGGCCGCCATGTCGGCGAAGATGTGGTCCGCCGTGCGGTTGAGGACAACGAATCGCTGTCGGGAGACGAGCGCGATGTCGCGGTCCTATTCATCGATCTGGTGGGTTCGACGCAGCTGACGTCGACCCGTGAGCCACATGAGGTGGCCGTAGTCCTGAACGAATTCTTCCAAATCGTCGTAGCGGCAGTAGACGAGCGGCGCGGACTGATCAACAAGTTTCAGGGCGACGCCGCGCTTGCGGTCTTCGGTGCACCTCTGCGCACCGACGATCCGGCGTCGGCGGCGCTGGTGACCGCACGGGCGCTCGCCACCGACTTGCACCGACTTGGCGTCGACTTCGGCATCGGGGTGTCGGCAGGCCCGGTGTTCGCAGGCAACATCGGTGCGGAGAATCGATACGAGTACACGGTTGTCGGCGACGCCGTCAACGAGGCGGCACGGCTGGCGGACCGGGCCAAGGACTTCGACGGCCGGGTGCTGTGTTCCGCCGCTGCAATCGACCGCGCCGACGAGGTGGAGCGACGGTGCTGGGTCGTGCAGGGCTCGGAAATGTTGCGTGGCAGGTCGCGGCTCACCGAGATCTCGGCGCCCACGCGCGAGGGCTAATACGCGTTTTCGGCACGCCGACGTGCAAAAATGCTGGAGACATGCGGGTCGACGGGCGCGACATCACGGTGTCGGGCAGCTTGCTTCAGCCACTGACCCGACGCACGAACGACATCCTGCGGCTGGTACTTGCCGCGATCTTCCTGGCCGCGGTCATCACGAGCTCGTTGATCACCCGAAACGAGTGGGTCACACTCGAAAAGTCCATCTCCGAGATCGTCGGAGTCTTGACGCCCGCCCAGTCCAACCTGGTGTACCTGGTGTACGGCATCGCGATTCTGGCCCTGCCGTTCGCGATCCTGATCGGCCTGATCATCTCGCGGCAGTGGAAGCTGCTCGGGGCATACGGGGCCGCCGCGTTCATCGCCTTTATCTCGCTCTCGATCACCGGCAACGGCATAGCCGCGCCGAGATGGCATTTCGACTTGTCCGATCGGCTCGACACGCTTCTCTCGCAATTCCTCGATGACCCGCGGTGGATCGCGATGCTCGCCGCAGTGCTCACCGTCTCCGGACCATGGCTGCCCGCGCGTTGGAAGCGGTCGTGGTGGACGCTGCTGCTTGCGTTTGTGCCGATCCACCTCGTCGTCAGCGCGGTCGTGCCCGCCCGCTCGCTGCTCGGACTTGCCGTCGGTTGGTTCGTCGGCGCGCTGGTTGTGCTCGTGGTCGGGACGCCTGCACTCGAGGTGCCGCTCGACGGCGCTGTTCGGGCGCTGGCCCGGCGTGGATTCTCGGTGGCGTCACTGAGTGTGGTGCACCCCGCAGGGCGGGGGCCGCTGGTGCTGACGGCGCGCTCACAGGAGCCGGATTCGACGGCCATCGTCGAGATGTACGGCCCCAATCAGCGCAGTGGTGGATTTCTGCGTCAGTTCTGGCGTTGGCTGCGGCTGCGCAACAGCGAAACCGCTCCGCTACAGGCCTCCATGCGGCGTGCCGTTGAGCACCGTGCGCTGATGGCCATCGCGATCGGCGACGTCGGTGTCGCTAATTCCTCGACCCTGGCGATGGCTGCACTCGACCGGGGATGGACGTTGTACGCGCACACTCCCCCGTCCGGCACCGGAATCAAGGACTTCATCGGTGAGGGCGCCGTCGCCCTGGTGTGGGAATCGCTCGGCACATTGCACGATCACCAGATCTCCCACGGCGACCTTCGCAGCAAGGAGATCACCATCGACGACGGCACGGCGCGCTTCGGCGGCTTCGGCAACGCCGAATACGGTGCCAACGACGAACAGCTGAAGGCCGACGTCGCCCAGCTTCTGGTGACCACGACCGATGTGTACGGCGCCGCGCCCGCGGTCGGCGCGGCGGTCGATGTCTTCGGCAAGGACGCGGTCCTGTTGGCGTCGCGACGACTCACCAAGTCCGCCATGCCATCCCGAATCCGTAAGTCGGTGGCCAATGCCGGCGCGGTCATTTCCGCCGCTCGTGACGAGGTGAAACGCCAAACCGGCGCCGATCAAATCAAGACCGAGACGATCACCAGATTCAGTCGCTACCAGGTCATCCAACTGGTGCTGCTCGTCGCGCTCGTCTACGTCGCCTACCCATTCATCAGCACGGTACCTGCGTTCTTCGCCGAACTGAGAACAGCGAACTGGTGGTGGGCATTGCTCGGACTCACCGTGTCGGCGTTGACATATGTCGGTGCCGCCGCCGCACTGTGGGCTTCCGCGGACGGCATGGTGAGCTTCAAGAATCTCACGATCATGCAGGTGGCCAACACGTTTGCCGCGACGACCACTCCCGCGGGCGTCGGCGGCCTTGCGCTGTCCACCCGGTTCCTGCAGAAGGCAGGACTCGGTGCGCTACGCGCGACCGCGGCTGTGGCTTTGCAACAGACAGTGCAGGTCATCACGCACGTGGCATTGCTGATCTTCTTCAGTTTCGCTGCGGGAGCCTCGGCCGACTTGTCCCACTTCGTGCCCTCGCCCACTCTGCTGTACCTGATTGGCGGGCTGTTACTCGGTCTCGTCGGGGCATTTCTGGTCGTGCCCAAACTGCGGCGGTGGCTTGGGACGGCGGTACGGCCCCGGCTCAAGGAGGTGCTGGGGGAACTGGCGGAGCTGGCCCGTGAACCCAAGCGTCTCGGCATCATCGTGATCGGTTGTGCGGCAACGACTCTCGGCATGGCGCTGGCGCTGTGGGCCAGCATCGAGGCGTTCGGCGGGCACACGTCGTTCGTCACGGTTACCGTCGTGACGATGGTCGGCGGAACCCTCGCCGCGGCAGCCCCCACCCCCGGCGGGGTCGGCGCGGTCGAGGCGGCGTTGATCGGTGGTCTCGCCGCGTTCGGCTTGCCCACCGCAATCGCGGTGCCGTCGGTGCTGCTCTACCGGATCCTCACGTGTTGGCTACCGGTGTTCATCGGCTGGCCGATCATGCGCTGGCTCACCGACAAGGAGATGATCTAGCGTCGTCAGGGTTTCGCGAAACCCGCTGCATTGAGCACCTTTTGACCGGCATCGCCGGTAACCAGATCGACGAATTTGCGCGCAAGCTCCGGATTCTTGGATCCCTTGAGCGCAGCGATCGGATAGGTGTTGACGGCACCCGCAGCTTCGGGGAACGCGACTTCGGCCACCTTGTCGCCCGCACCGATCGCGTCGGTGACGTAGACGATTCCGGCGTCGGCCTCACCCGTGGTCACCTTGTTGAGGACGTCAGTGACAGAGGACTCCTCGCTGACCGGATTGAGCGTCACACCGGTGGCCTGCTCGACCTTCTGGGTAGCCGACCCGCACGGCACCTGCGGCGCGCAGACGACCACGTTGAGGCCTTGCTGTGTCAGGTCTTTGAACGAGGCGATCTTCTTCGGGTTGCCGGGCGCTACAGCGATGGTGAGCGTGTTGGACGCGAAGTTCACCGGGTCGCCTGCGAGCAGACCGGCCTGCGCGGCCTTGTCCATGTTCTTGGTGTCAGCCGATGCGAACACGTCGGCCGGGGCGCCCTGAGTCAACTGGGTCACCAGATCCGATGACCCCGCGAACGAGAATTCCACTGAGGCGCCGGGGTTTTTGGTCTTGAATTGCTCGCCGATCTCGGTGAAGGTCTTCCTCAGCGAGGCGGCAGCGAACACGATGATCTTTCCGCCAGCCTCCGCCGTCATCGCTGGGGCCGACGAACTGACGGGTGCCTTGTCCGACGAGCCACAGCCGCTGATCAGCGCCAGCAACAGCCCACAGAACACCGCCAATAGACGGGACTGTTTCACGATTGACCTCCAGTAGTCTCGACGATCACGGTTGTTGCCTTCACGACGGCGACGGCGACGCTTCCCGGTTCGAGGTTCAGCTCGCGAACCGCGTCCGCGCTCATCAACGAGACGACGGTGAAAGGGCCGCACTGCATTTCGACCTGCGCCATCACCTTGTCGGTCACCACCTTGGTGACCAGACCGGCGAAGCGGTTACGAGCGGAGCTTGCGACGGTGAGCGGATCTTTCGGTGCCGCAGCGGCGTTCGCCCGCGCGAACTCGGCAAGCACCTCGCCTGCGATGACCTTCCGCCCGGCTTGGTCTTGGCTCGCAGGCAGACTTCCGTCTTCGATCCAGCGCCGGACGCTGTCGTCGCTCACGCCCAACAGGTCCGCGGCCTCCCGGACTCGGATCGATGCCACCGCGGCATCGTATCCGCATATGCGGCTCGATTACACACTTTTATCCGCAGTTGCGGAGCTCTTAGGCCTTGGCGAGCTGCCGTTCGGCGTAGAGGCGTGCCCATTCCTTGCGCGGCCTGATCG
>JAVXWV010000214.1:0-14674 GCA_032230775.1 Mycobacterium sp.
GCGTCCGCGCGGGTGGTGTTGGCGCGCGCTTGGCGAAAGGAAAGTAGTGAAGAACATCCGCAAGACGATTGGTCTGGCCACCTTTGCCGGCGCGCTCGCTGTGGCGCCACTGGCCATGGGGACCGGAACCGCGAATGCGGAAAGCGGCGTCGACTGGGATGCCGTTGCGAAGTGCGAGTCCGGTGGCAATTGGTCGATTGCCACGGGTAACGGTTATTACGGCGGCCTGCAGTTCACCATGGGCACTTGGCGTGCCAACGGTGGCACCGGCTCGCCGCACAAGGCAAGCCGCGAGGAGCAGATCCGGGTCGCGGAGAACGTCCTGCGCACTCAGGGCATCAAGGCTTGGCCGGTCTGCGGTCGACGCGGCTAGTACCTACAAGAAAGAGGCGGTGTTGGGCTTAGGCCTGGCACCGCCTCTTCTTTCTCAGAGGCCCCTTACACCAGATAAGTAACGATTAAATCTTTTGACACTCGCGTAACACGTGAGGTTCATCACCCGAAACACCTGTTAACCGCATCGAGGGAACGCACAAGTTCCTCACCTGCGGGACTTGTTTCAAACGGTCGGGGAAGGACCGCAGTGATGAACGTTCTGAAGGCAGTCACCAAGGGCCTGCTGGCCACCGCCATCACCGGGGCGCTTGCCGTCGTACCGATGACACTTTCGACGGGCACCGCCAACGCCGACACCGTCAACTGGGATGCCATCGCCCAGTGCGAGTCGGGTGGCAATTGGTCCACCAACACCGGAAACGGCGCCTACGGGGGCCTGCAGTTCAAGCAGGCGACCTGGTCCTCGAACGGGGGTGTGGGCAATCCCGCTACCGCCTCTCGCGCCGAGCAGGTACGGGTGGCCGAAAACGTCCTGCGCACGCAGGGGCTTGGCGCCTGGCCGAAGTGCGGCGCCAACGCAGGCAGCCCAGCCGTCTGGACCACGCCCTCGATGCCCACGGCGCCGACCGTGACCTCGGGCTGTGCCGCAATGCCGTCCAGCGGCTTGCTCGGTTTCATCAACCCGCGCCAGATCTGCACGGCCCTGCTCAACCCGCTGGGTGCCCTCGGGGCCTGACGCCGAACTCATTGCCCTGCGGGTCAACGCGTACGCCAGCATCGACGGCTTCGTCATACACCGACCATTGCCACCGGTTGGGGACCGCCCGTTCGTCGTCCACACGGACGAACTTCCAGATGAGGCCTTCCCAGCCCGCTGAGCCATAGAGCCAGCGCGGTGTGCCGTCCGGCCCATTGCGGACGTCAGCGCCGACCTGCGTGGCCCACCAGACGGCGAGCTCTTCAGGCCGATCACTGTCGGTGCAGACGGCAAAGGCCCGGGCCGGTGGTCCTTCGTCAAGGGCCGGGTCGTGGAACGCGCAGAACTCGTTGCCCTCGACGTCGGCGAGCGTGACGCGCTGTGGCCGGTATTCGGCGAGCACCCGAGCACCCAGATCGAGCAGCGACTCGACGTCGCGGACGTAGACGTCGAGGTGCACCCGGTTCTTCACGGTCTTGGCGCGGCTCTGCGGGCGGAACGACAGAAGTGTGCGCTGCGCCTGCCGGCCGAGGGCAGCCGACCAGAATCTCTCGACGGCGCCTGGCTCGACGGCGTCGACCACCAGAGGCCCAAGCGTGACGGTCACACGGAGGCCGCGTCGCGGTCGCTGGGCAGCACGAACGCCGAACGCGCCGCCACCGCGGCCAGGTGTCGGGTCACAAGCGCCTCGGGCATCAGGACTGTCGCCCGGCTGGCGAGGCCGCTGAGGAACCCAGGCCGCATGTTGACCATCTGTCCGATCAGTTTTGATTCACGCACCAGGGGACGCACCCGCGGGAGGCGGAACGCGGCGAACCGCGCGAATGCCGCGGCAAGGTTGTCGTCCGCATCGACGAATCGCGCCAGCACCGCGGCATCTTCGAGACCCTGGCACCCGCCCTGGCCGAGATGCGGTCGCATGGGGTGCGCCGCGTCCCCAACCACGACGACCGGGCCTCGGGACCACTGCCTGGCCTGGTCGCGGTCATAGAGGTCGTTGCGCAGGACATCGTCGGGATGAGTCGCGGCCAGCACCGCCGGGATGGGGTCGGCCCACGACGCAAACCGGGCACGCAGATAGGAGAGCTCGCCCTCCGGCGCTACGCGTCCTGCCGGTGCGCGCTCGGTGGCGAACCAATACGTCCGATCCGCTTCGAGTGGAACGTGACCGAACTCCACGCCGGGACCCAACACCTCGCCTGCGATATCGGGATCTATCGCGTGGGAGGCTACCCCGCGCCAGGCGGTGTAGCCGGCGTAGCGGTGCGCCAAGGCGCCGTTGAGGTGGCGCGCGACGATCGAACGGGCGCCGTCGGCACCGATGACCGCGGCGGCTTCGGGCATGGTCGAATCCGACAGCGCGAGTCGGACGCCGTCGGTGGTCGCCACAAGCTCTACGGCGGAAAGCCCGGTGCGTACGGTGCCGTCGGCGAGCGCGTCGGCCAGCACCTTGGTCAGTGCGGAGCGGCGGATCACGACCAGCGGCTCGCCGAGGGCTTTGACCAACCTTTCGGGGGTGGGATGGCGCAGAAACGTGCCGTTGCGCCAGCGCAGGGCGCCTGCCGTGACCCTGCCGCCCGCATCGCGCACGGCGTTCCCGACGCCGATCTCGTCGAGGGCGGCCAGCGCGTTGGGCCAGATGCTGATGCCTGCACCGGACGAGGTTTCGGTGCGCTCCTCGATGACGGTGACCTCGTGGTCGCGGCGCTGCAATGCCACGGCGGTCGCCAGCCCCGAGATGCCCGCTCCGATGACAAGGATCTGTTTCCCCACGCGACGAACGTTAGTGCGGCTCGCTACAGATCGAAGATCAGCAGCGTGCTGGTGGCCGTCGCGACGACGGCTCCGCTGGCATCGGTCACGACGCCCTCGGCGAAGCCGACCCGCGAGCCTGCCTTCACTACTGTGCCGGTCGCGGTGAGCAGCCCGCTGGACAGCCGCACCGCCTTGAGATAATTCACCTTGATCTCGATCGAGGTGAAGGCCTTGCCCTGCGGCAATGTGCTGTGGATCGCGCAGGCCGTGACGGAGTCGAGCAGCGTGCAGATCAGCCCGCCATGGATTGCGCCGATCGGGTTGTACGCCGATTCGTCAGGCGCACAAGTGAATACGACGCGCCCAGGCTCGACCTCGGTGATGGCGAACTCCATCAGCCCGCCGATCGGCGATTGCGGGAGGTCGCCGTCGACCATGGCGCGCAGGTAATCGATGCCGGACATGCTGAGGCCCTTGGCGGTGCTCGGTCCCGGCGAGTGCCAGGTCACGGTCTTCGAGCGCTCCGGCCCCCAGCCGGCATCGGTATCGGGTCCCGTCAGTTCCAGGGTCATCGTGATTCCTTTAGTTCTAGTTCACTGAAGGGTCGGTACTTGTGCTGGCGATCGGGGTCGTCGCGAGAGACGGCATGCACCGTGCCCCACTCCAAGAGGGCATCGAGGACGGGGATGAGCTCTTCTCCGGACGCGGTGAGCTGATACTCATAACGGGTGGGAGCGCTCTGGTAGGGCGACCGGGCGACGACTCCGGCGCTCTCCAGTGCCTTCAACCTCGCTGCGATCCGGTCACGCGGTGCGCCCGTGCCCGCGACGATGTCGCCGAAGTGGGTCGCGCCGAGCGCAATCTCCCTGACGACGAGCAGCGCCCAGCGCTCTCCGACAAGCTCAAGGGCCGCAGCGGCCGGGCAGGGTCGCCCCGCCAGTTCGGCCAGCAGCACTGTGCTCATGGAGCCAGCATGACAGAAGTGAGTTTGAAAGTCAAACTCACTTCGCCTATGCTACGAACAGGGCATGACCGAGACGGCCTCGACCCCCTTCGCTGACCTCGACGACTACCTCGCGCTGCCACGGGTCGCGGGCCTGGCCGTCTCGCCGGACGGATCGCGGGTCGTGACGACCGTGACAGAGCTGAACGACAAGCGCAGCGAATACGTCAGCGCCGTCTGGGAACTCGATCCGGCCGGCCTGCGACCGGCGCGTCGCCTGACCCACGGCGCGAAGGGGGAGTCGTCCCCTGTGTTCACCGCGGACGGCGATCTGCTGTTTGTCGCCGCTCGCCCGACCGATGAGGACGACAAGGCGCCTGCCTCGTTGTGGCGGTTGCCTGCCGCCGGCGGCGAGGCCGTCGAGGAACTGGCCCTGCCTGGTGGGGTCGACGGTGTCCGCACCGCCCGTGTGGCCGCGGTCACGGTCGTCGCGGCGAAACTGCTGCGGTCGGCGTCCGGCGTTGACGACGACAAACGGCTGCGAACGTTGCGCAAGGACAACAAGGTGTCCGCGGTCCTGCACAGCGGCTATCCGGTGCGGTACTGGGATCACGACCTCGGGCCCGACCACCCGCATCTGCTCGACGTCGACGGGCCCCGCGACCTGACCCCGCAACCCGGGGATGCGTTGCGTGAGGCGGATTTCGACGTCAGCCCCGACGGCAGCTTCATCGTGACGTCGTGGCATGACCCGGCGCCCGGCGCGTCCGTCCGCGGCACACTCGTGCGTATCGACACGGCCACCGCTCAGCGCGCCACGATTGCCGATGATCCCGGCGCAGACCTGGAATTCCCGGCGATCTCGCCAGACGGCACATCGGTGGCGTTCACAAGGGAGACCCTCTCCACTCCCGATCGAGCGCCACGAATCACGCTGTGGCACATGCATTTCGGTGACGCTCCGGTCGAGTTGACCGGCGATTGGGACCGCTGGCCGACGTCGCTGACCTGGCGCGCCGACGGTTCAGCGCTGATCGTTAGCACCGACGAGAACGGACGCGGTCCGCTGTTCACGGTCGATCCGTCAAGCGGTGCGGTCACCCGGCTCACTGACGACGACTACACCTACTCAAACGTGTGTGCCGCGCCCGGCGGCGCGGTTTTCGCCATGCGCAGTTCGTATGCGGCACCGCCGCATCCGGTTCGCATCGACCCGAACGGCGCCGTGACGGAGCTGCCCTGCGTCGCGCGACCCGAACTGCCCGGCACCCTGACCTCGGTGATTGGGACCGCGGATGACGGTCAGCCCATCGGGTCATGGCTGGCGTTACCCGCAGGCGACGAGCCTGCGCCGCTGGTGCTGTGGGTGCACGGCGGACCGCTGGCCAGCTGGAACGCCTGGCACTGGCGGTGGAATCCGTGGGTGCTCGTTGCCCAGGGATACGCCGTCCTGCTGCCGGATCCGGCGCTGTCCACCGGTTACGGTCAGGACTTCATCCAGCGCGGTTGGGGCGCATGGGGTTTCGCGCCGTACACCGACCTCATCGCGGCGACCGACGCGGCATGCGCTCATTCCCGCGTCGACGAGACACGCACCGCGGCGATGGGCGGCTCTTTCGGCGGCTACATGGCCAACTGGATCGCCGGGCACACCGACCGGTTCGACGCGATCGTTACGCACGCCAGCCTGTGGGCGCTCGATCAGTTCGGATCAACGACCGACGGCGCGTACTGGTGGGCGCGAGAGATGACGCCCGAGATGGCCGACCGAAACTCGCCGCACCGGTTCGTCGGCCAGATCAACACACCGATGCTGGTCATTCACGGCGACAAGGACTATCGCGTCCCAATTGGTGAGGCGCTTCGGCTGTGGTACGAGTTGCTGACCGAGTCCGGCCTGCCGGCGGCGGAGGACGGCACCAGCCCGCATCGATTCCTCTACTTCCCATCGGAGAACCACTGGGTGCTCAGCCCGCAACACGCCAAGATCTGGTACCAGGTGGTGACCGCGTTCCTGGCCCGTCACGTGCTGGGTGAGGACGTCGAGCTGCCGGAGGCGCTGGGGTAGCGTCGCGGCCATGAGCGCAGCGGAGCGTGAGTTCGACATAGTCCTGTACGGCGCGACGGGCTTCGCCGGGAAACTGACGGCTGAATACCTGTCACGGGCCGGAGGTGACGCCCGCATCGCCTTGGCGGGCCGGTCTCAGGACAAGCTCCGCGCAGTCCGCGACACACTGGGGGAGAAGGCGCAGTCGTGGCCGCTGATCGCCGCCGACGCGTCGCAGCCGTCGACCTTGACCGCGATGGCCGAGCAGACACGTGTGGTGCTGACGACCGTCGGTCCGTATCTGAAGTACGGATTGCCGTTGGTGGCTGCCTGCGCCGCGGCGGGGACCGATTACGCTGATCTGACGGGCGAGTCACTATTTATCCGCGAGAGCATCGACCTGTATCACAAGCAGGCCATCGACACCGACGCTCGGATCGTGCATTCGTGCGGATTCGACTCCATCCCTTCGGATCTCACCGTTTACGCACTGCACCGTCTCGCGGAGCAAGAGCAGGCCGGTCAACTCGGTGACACCAACTTTGTGGTGCGCAGGCTTGCCGGCGCGTTCTCCGGCGGGACTGTCGCCACGATGCTTGAGCTCATGCGTACGGCATCGACCGACCCCGAGGCGCGACGGCTGATGAACGACCCCTACACACTGAGTCCTGACCGCGCTGCCGAACCAGAGCTGGGCGCGCAACCGGACACCCGGTGGCGCCGTGGGGGTGAGATCGCGCCTGAACTCAGGGGCTACTGGACCGGGGCCTTCCTGATGGCCTCGGCGAACACTCGAATTGTCCGGCGCAGCAACGCCTTACTGGGCTATGCCTACGGCAGACGATTCGAGTACGCCGAGCAGATGAGCGTTGGCAAGTCCTTGGTCGCGCCGGTGGCAGCGGCAATGGCGACGGGCGGCAACGCCGTGACGATGGCCCTCGGCAGCCGCTATTTCAACCGACTGCCGAGCAAGCTCGTCGAGCGCATCGCCCCGAAGCCGGGCACCGGCCCGAGTGAACGCGCCCGCGAACAGGGTCACTACACGGTCGAGACCTACACGACGACAACCACCGGCGCACGCTACAAGGCCACCATGTCCCAGAAGGGCGACCCTGGCTACAAGGCGACCTCGGTGCTGCTCGGCGAGAGCGGGCTGGCGCTCGCGCTGGACCGTGACCGGCTGTCGGACCTGCGCGGTGTGCTGACTCCGGCGGCGGCGATGGGCGATGCCCTTCTGGCCCGATTCCCCGCTGCGGGAGTGAAATTGGAGACTTCCCGATTGAATTGATCGGCCCGCGCAGAACACCTGTGGGCCAAGATCAACTCGACTACTGTCACCTGTGGTTGTCCAACATCCCAGCAACGAAGGTGGACAGGTAATGGCTGGTCTTGATGATCTCTTCGCAGAGATCCCCGTACAGGACATTGCGAACAAGATCGGCGCCGATGAAGGCGAAGTGAACACCGCGATCCGCACCCTGGTGCCTGCGCTGGTCGGTGGGTTGGCGGAAAACGTCCACGCTGATTCGATCGACTCGAGCAAGCTCGAGTCCGACGTCGCCCAGCAAGGCGCCAGCAATCTTCTCGACGGCGGAGTCAACGTCGACCAGGTCGATGCAAAGCAGGGAGATCAGTTCGTCGCGCGCATCTTTGGTGGCAACGACAGCAACGCAGTCGCGTCGGCGCTGGCCGGTGGCGGCGGGGGAAACAGCGATCTGCTCAAGAAGCTGCTGCCGATCCTCGCGCCGATCGTGCTGGCTTACATCGGCAAGCAGCTGACAAAGGGCAACGCCCCGGCCGAAGCCCAGGCACAGTCCGCGCCAAGTGGTGGAGGTCTCGGCGACATTCTGGGCAGCATCCTTGGCGGCGCAGGGGGAGGTGGCGGTGGCGGGAACAACCCGCTGGGCAGCATCCTGGGCAGTGTCCTCAGCGGCAACAAGGGCGGTGGCCTCGGCGATATCCTCGGCGGCCTCCTCGGCGGCAAGAAGTAGCCAGCACGGGCATGTGATTGGGCGGCGCACCGCACTCCATACAATGGCGCGGTGACCGCCAGCTCTCGCCCTGATCCCGCCAGTCTGGCGACTGCCCTGCCCAAGTCCTGGGATCCTGGCGCGGCGGAGTCGCAGCTGTATGAGGGCTGGGTCAAGGCCGGGTACTTCAAGGCCGACGCGTCCAGCGGCAAGCCCGCGTACTCGATCGTGCTGCCACCGCCGAATGTGACCGGCAGCCTTCACATGGGCCACGCGCTCGACCACACGCTGATGGACGCGCTCACCCGGCGCAAGCGCATGCAGGGCTACGAGGTGCTGTGGCTGCCTGGGATGGACCACGCAGGCATCGCCACCCAGAGTGTGGTTGAGAAGCAGCTCGCGGTCGACGGCAAGACCAAGGAAGACTTCGGCCGCGAGCTGTTCATCGACAAGGTCTGGGACTGGAAGCGCGAGTCCGGCGGCACCATCGGCTGGCAGATGCGCGCGATCGGGGACGGCGTCGACTGGAGCCGCGACCGGTTCACCATGGATGACGGGCTGTCCCGCGCGGTGCGCACGATCTTCAAGCGGCTCTTCGACGCAGGCCTTATCTATCAGGCCGAGCGGCTGGTGAACTGGTCGCCGGTGCTGGAGACGGCGATCTCTGACCTCGAGGTGAAATACGAGGACGTCGAGGGCGAGCTGGTGTCGTTCCGCTACGGCTCACTGAAGGACAGCGAACCGCACATCGTGGTCGCGACCACCCGGGTGGAGACGATGCTGGGTGACACCGCGATCGCGGTACACCCCGATGACGACCGCTACCGCCACCTGGTCGGCCAATCGCTGCCGCATCCGTTCATCGACCGGCAAATCGCTATCGTCGCCGACGCCCACGTTGACCCCGAATTCGGCACGGGTGCAGTCAAAGTCACTCCGGCCCACGACCCGAACGACTTCGAGATCGGGCTACGCCATCAGCTGCCGATGCCGTCGATCATGGACACCAAGGGCCGGATCACCGACAGCGGGACCGAATTCGACGGGCTTGACCGCTTCGATGCCCGCGTCAAGGTGCGCGAGGCGCTTGCCGAGCAGGGCCGCGTCGTCGCAGAGAAGCGGCCGTATCTGCACAGCGTCGGGCATTCCGAGCGCAGCGGTGAAGTCATTGAGCCGCGGCTGTCGATGCAATGGTGGGTCAAGGTCGAGTCGCTGGCGAAGGCCGCGGGTGACGCGGTTCGCAACGGCGGCACCGTGATTCACCCACCCAGCCTCGAGCCCCGCTGGTTCGCCTGGGTCGACAACATGCACGACTGGTGCATCTCGCGTCAGCTGTGGTGGGGTCATCGCATCCCGATATGGCACGGTCCCAACGGCGAAACCGTCTGCGTCGGGCCAGACGAGACGCCACCCGAGGGCTGGGAGCAGGACTCCGACGTGCTTGACACCTGGTTCTCCTCGGCGCTGTGGCCGTTCTCCACCCTGGGCTGGCCCGACCACACCGACGGCCTGGCGAAGTTCTATCCGACCACGGTGTTGGTGACCGGATACGACATCCTGTTCTTCTGGGTCGCGCGGATGATGATGTTCGGCACGTTCGTCGGCGACGACCCCGCCATCACGCTCGACGGCAAGCGCGGCCCGCAGGTGCCGTTCGAGAATGTGTTCCTGCACGGGCTCATTCGCGACGAGTTCGGGCGCAAGATGAGCAAGTCGCGCGGGAACGGCATCGACCCGCTGGACTGGGTGGAGCAGTTCGGTGCCGATGCGCTGCGCTTCACCCTGGCCAGGGGCGCAAGCCCGGGTGGCGATCTGTCCATCGGTGAGGACCACGCTCGCGCGTCACGCAACTTCGCCACCAAGCTGTTCAACGCCACCCGGTTCGCGCTCATCAACGGAGCCAGCCCGGCCCCGCTGCCCGAGGCGGGCGACCTGACCGACGCCGACCGGTGGATTCTGGGCCGGTTGGAAGAGGTTCGCGCCGAGGTGGATTCGGCGTTCGACGGCTACGAGTTCAGTCGGGCATGTGAGTCGTTGTACCACTTCGCCTGGGACGAGTTCTGCGACTGGTATGTCGAGCTCGCCAAGGTTCAGCTTGGGCAAGAGGAGCACACCGCTCACACGACGGGGGTATTGGCCGCCGTGCTGGACACGCTGCTCAAGCTGCTGCACCCGGTGATGCCGTTCGTCACCGAGGTGTTGTGGAAGGCACTGACGGGCGGAGAATCCATCGTCATCGCCGACTGGCCGCAGCCGTCCGGCTTCGCAGTGGATCCTGTTGCGGCGCAACGCGTCGCGGACATGCAGAAGCTGATCACCGAGGTC
Source organism: Mycobacterium sp. (assembly GCA_032230775.1). Taxonomy (GTDB): domain Bacteria; phylum Actinomycetota; class Actinomycetes; order Mycobacteriales; family Mycobacteriaceae; genus Mycobacterium. The sequence continues at coordinate 10,074 of JAVXWV010000214.1, forward strand.
CGCCGGTTCCGCAGCGACCAGGGCCTCAACGATCGGCAGAGGGTGCCCGCACGGCTGTCGGACATCGAGAACGCCGACATCGACCGCCAGATCCCTGCCGTGCGGTCGCTGGCGTGGCTGACCGAGAGTGACGAGTCGTTCAGCCCGTCGGCCGCCGTCGAGGTGCGCCTGTCGCGCGGCACGGTTGTCGTCGAGCTCGACACGTCGGGCACTGTCGATGTGGCCGCCGAGTGCAGGCGGCTCGAGAAGGATTTGGCCGCAGCGGAGAAGGAATTGGCAGGCACCACGGGCAAGCTCGGCAACGACGCCTTCCTGGCCAAGGCGCCCGCGGATGTCGTCGACAAGATCCGCGATCGCCAGCAGCTGGCCCGCGAAGAGGTCGACCGCATCACCGCGAGGCTAGCCGGGCTCGGGCGATGAGCGCTTGCGCGAAGAGCAGAATGCAATGAGCGACCCCGAGCCGTTCGACCTGCCACTACCGGACGAGGTCCCGACCCCGGACGAAATCGCCTCGCTGCTACAGGTCGAGCATCTGCTCGACCAGCGTTGGCCTGAAACGAAACTGGAGCCGAGCACGGCCCGCATCTCGGCGCTGATGGAGATGCTCGGCTCGCCGCAGCTCGGCTACCCGTCGATCCACATCGCGGGCACCAACGGCAAAACGTCGGTCGCCAGGATGGTCGATGCGCTGTTGACCGCCCTGCACCGCCGCACCGGCCGCACCACCAGCCCTCACCTGCAGTCCGCTGTGGAGCGCATTTCCATCGACGGCAGGCCGATCAGCCCGGCGAAGTACGTGGATACCTACCGCGAGATCGAACCGTTCGTGCAGCTCGTCGATCAGCAGTCGGAAGCTGGAGTTCTGGGGGAGGCGGGCCCGGCGATGAGCAAGTTCGAGGTCCTCACGGGCATGGCGTTCGCCGCGTTCGCCGACGCGCCTGTCGACGTTGCCGTCGTCGAAGTCGGCCTTGGAGGGCGGTGGGACGCCACCAACGTCGTCAATGCGCCCGTCGCCGTGATCACGCCGATCGGTGTGGACCACACCGACTACCTCGGCGGCACCATCGCGGAGATCGCAGGCGAGAAGGCGGGCATCATCACCAGGCAGGAGGACGAGCCAGTGCCGTCAGGCACAGATCTCAGCACTGTCGCGATCATCGGCCGACAGGTGCCGGAGGCGATGGAAGTGCTTCTGGCGCAGGCGGTTCGCGCCGATGCCGCGGTGGCACGCGAAGATTCCGAGTTCGCGGTGCGCCGAAGGCAGGTCGCCGTCGGCGGCCAGCTGCTCGAACTGCAGGGCCTCGGTGGCGTGTATTCCGATATTTTTCTGCCGCTGCACGGTGAGCACCAGGCACACAATGCGGTGGTCGCGTTGGCCGCGGTCGAGGCGTTCTTCGGTGCGGGCGCGGATCGGCAGCTGGACATCGACGGGGTCCGGACGGGCTTCGCCGCCGTCACCAGCCCGGGCCGGCTGGAACGGATGCGCATTGCGCCGACGGTGTTCATCGACGCGGCCCACAATCCGGCAGGTGCCGCCGCGCTCGCGCAGGCACTGCAGGAGGAGTTCGACTTCCGGTTCCTCGTCGGCGTGGTCTCGGTGATGGCAGACAAGGATGTCGATGGCATCCTGACCGCGCTCGAGCCGGCGTTCGACCAGATCGTGGTGACCCACAACGGATCACCGCGCGCACTCGACGTCGAGGGACTGGCGCTGCGCGCCGAGGAACGGTTCGGGCCAGAGCGAGTTGTCACCGCCGCCACGCTGCCGGACGCGATAGAGACCGCCACGGCCCTCGTCGAGGAGTCTGGCAACGAGGTCGAAGGGTTCGGCGGCGCAGGCGTGGTGATCACGGGCTCGGTCGTTACGGCAGGGGTGGCGCGGACCTTGTTCGGAAAAGACCCCGAATGACCCGAAGACGATCGCGAGTGAGGATCGCAGCGAGACCCAGCCCGCTGGGGCGAACCGCAAGCTCCCGCCCGAAGCGAGGACCGGAGCGCGCGGGAGTCGAGGCATGAGCACGGAGCAGCCGCCGCCTGGCCCCGATCCCAATGTCGCTCCGGACCCGTGGAAGAGCTTCCGCGGCGTCATGGCGGGCACGCTGATCCTGGAGGCCATCGTCGTACTGCTGGCGCTGCCTGTCGTCGCCGCCGCCGACCACGGATTGACGCCGCTGACGGCCGGTTACCTGATCGGATTCGCGGTGGTGCTGGTGCTGCTGGCAGGTGTGCAGGGCCGACCGTGGGCGATCTGGGTGAACCTCGGGATCCAGGTGGTGCTGATCGCGGGCTGGCTGGTGCACGGCGCGGTCGGCTTCATCGGCGTGATGTTCGCCGCAGTATGGCTGCTGATCGCCTATCTGCGCGCCGAGGTGCTGCGACGGCAGAAGCGCGGCCTACTGCCCGGACAGCAGCAGCAGCCGCCGCCGTGAACGGCCTATCGCGTCGCTAGCTGGATGAGCTAGCACCCAAAACCCGTTGCAGGTCAGGCTTCATCGCTTGGAGTTGAGCACCCCAGTAGGCCCAATCGTGAGTTCCGTTGTCTGGGAAGTTGAAGCTTCCGTTCCTGCCTCCGGCGGACTGGTAATTGTTCATGAAGTCAATGTTGCTCTGGTGCAGCATGTTTTCGAGGAACTCAGCAGGCACGTCGGCACCGCCCAGGTCTGACGGAGTGCCGTTCCCGGCGTACACCCAGATGCGAGTCTTGTTGGCCACCAGCTTGCCCACCTGGATGGTGGGATCGTTGCGCGCCCATGCCGGATCTCCCGGCGGGCCCCACATCGCGGCGGAGTTGAAACCGCCGGCATCATTCATCGCGAAGCCGACCAGGGTCGGCCAGATGCCGTTCGACAAGTTGAGAAAGCCGGAAAGTGAACCGGCGTAAACGAAGTCATCGGGGTGGTAGGCGGCCAGCACAAGCGACGCCGAGCCCGCCATCGATGCACCGACCACCGCGTTGCCCGTCGCCTGGACGCCCTTGTTCGCCGCAAGCCATGCGGGTAGTTCCCGCGTCAGGAACGTCTCCCACTTGTAGTTCTGAACACCGCCATTGCCTGCTGCAGGTTGATACCAATCGGAATAGAAGCTCGACTCGCCACCGACCGGCATCACCACCGAAAGCCCGGAATTGCCGAACCATTCGAAGGCCGGGGTGTTGATGTCCCAGCCGTTGTAATCGTCTTGCGCCCGTAAGCCGTCGAGCAAGTACACCGCATGCTTGCCGCCGCCCTGGAACTGGACCTTGATGTCTCGCCCCATCGACGGCGACGGCACCATGAGGTACTCGACAGGAAGTCCCGGCCGCGAAAATGCGCTGGCCGTCCCGGCGCCGTAACCCACCGCAACGGAAGGCGCGATCACCGCCAACAACGCGGCTGCCGCCAACCACCGCCGGTGCCATTTCTGCCGGGCACCCATGGATCGATGATTCGAAGCCGCTGAATGTCGTCGCATACTTCTACTGAACCGATGGAACCTGTGCAGCCGCTGACAGTCGGCTGTGCGACTCCTTGTGATGCATCCGGTCCCGCCCGGCTAGGCTGTCGGCCGTGACTGAGCGGACCCTCGTTTTGATCAAGCCCGACGGCGTCAAGCGGCGACTGATCGGGGAGATCCTCGGCCGTATCGAAGGCAAGGGCCTGACGATTGCGGCGCTCGAACTCAAGGAGGTCAACGACGAGCTTGCCCGCAGGCACTACGCCGAGCACGAGGACAAGCCGTTCTTCGGATCGCTGCTGGAGTTCATCACGTCGGGGCCCGTCGTGGCGGCCATCGTGGAGGGCCCGCGTGCCGTTGCCGCGTTTCGCCAGATCGCAGGTGGCACCGATCCCGTCGAGAAGGCCACGCCCGGAACAATCCGCGGTGACCTGGCACTTATCACCCAAGACAACCTCGTACACGGGTCGGATTCGCCCGAGTCGGCGGCCCGCGAAATCGAGCTCTGGTTTCCTGGCGGATAGCCAGCTTGCCCAGCCTGGTCCGTCCCGGACGCGTGATGTGGGATACTGGGCTCGGGTAGCCGGCCTGTTACGCGGGGCGGATGCCCGAATGAAGACTTCGACGAGCGCGACCTTCGCAACCGCGGTGCGGCGCCGACCGTCCAGCCATCATTCAGACCGGCACCGAGACGGTTCCGAACTAGGGATCCCTCGGGGCGAGACCCTGACAAGCCCGGGAGAAGCAACCCGGGTCCATAGCGAAAGCCCTCGCGTGGCCGCGTCAACCATGACGCGCCCGGGGGCTTGAGGAGAATACGTGGCCGACGATGCCCCTACCCAAGACCATTCAGAAGAGACTCAGCCCAGCGAGGCCCCGCCACAGGCGCTGACCGAGCAGGAGGCAGACGTCGTCGCCGACCCGTTCGCCGTCGGCGAACCGTTTTCCGACGTCGCCGCCGAGGAGCCGGAGTCCCGGCTGATCCTCGAAACCCCCCCCGAACCCGAGCGCGCCGACTACCTGCCGCTGTTCGTGGCGCCTCAGCCCGTCCAGTTCGCCGCCTCCGCCGCCTCCGCCGACGACGCCGAAGCGGACGACGAGGACGAGGACGAGGACGACGACGGACCGGATTCCGACGACGACACGGGGGACCGGCCAGCAGCCCGGCG
>JAVXWV010000265.1:0-8758 GCA_032230775.1 Mycobacterium sp.
CGTCACCACCCGGCGCTTCGGTACTGCCGCGTTGTTGACGAGCACATCGATCCCGCCGAGTCCGTCCCACGCCTGTTGTGCCAGCGGGCCGACGGATGCGCTGTCGGCTAGGTCGGCCACCCACATCGTCGAGTCGGGCGAATGTTCCCGGCAATCCGCCAGCACCTCGGCGAGCCGGTCGCGCCGACGGGCGATCAGGCCGACAATCGAGCCGTCCCTGGCCATCGCCCTGGCCAGCGCCGCGCCAACGCCCGAGGAGGCGCCGGTGATGAGCACCCGTTTGCCCGCCGCCGAGAATGCCACGGCTCAAGGCTGGCCGCGAATGTCGACTTATGGCTCGGAATTGAGCGAATTCGAGACAACAAGCCGACGCTCGCCCACCTCACAGCAAGTACTCAACATCTGTAGAGACTGTTCAGACCTCGGCACATCCAACACGTTTGCTGGATAGGCTAACCCGACTCGGGAGGGGACAGCATGACAAGTCGGCTTCGGAATGTGGTCATAGGCGCGGCCGTGCTGATCGCCGGTGTGGTCGGACTGTTTCTTCCGGTGTCGGTATTCGACGGCAACAGCTCCACCGTCGCGTGCGGGAATGCGGTGACAGCCGACCAGTCCGGACCCCGGGCGGCGAACGAAGCGCCGGTGGCCAGCGCGCCGATCCTCAATCAGGCTGTCCCACACCCCGACTTCGTCGCCCTATGCGCAGACGCGATATCGGGACGGCGTCATTGGGCCATCCCGTTGACGATCGTCGGAGCGGCCGGTGTCCTTGTCGGAGCATTCGTCCGCGGTGGCGGCAGGGCGGCTCAGAAGCGGTAGTCGCCGAGCCAGAGCGCGCTCGCGCCGGTCGACGATCGCTCGGCCTGGCTGAGCGCCCCGAGCACGGAGCGGCCGAGCAGCGCACCCACCGCATCGGACAGCGACGCCGCCGCGGGCTGCGACGACGGCTTGGGCCGCAGGAAGTCAAACATCGACGAGCCCGGGAAGCTCACGAGCCGCACGTCGGCGTCGGGCTCCAGCCCTGCCAGCACCTTGGCGCGCTTGATCGCGGTGCGCAAGCCCCCGAGCTCGTCCACCAGGCCGTGCTCCAGGGCGTCGACACCGGTCCACACCCGGCCGCGGGCGATCGCGTCGACGGCCTCAACGGTCATCTTCCTGCCCTGCGCGACTCGTTCGACGAAGTCGGTGTACAACAGGTCGGCCTCCGCCTCGACGTGTGCGTGTTGCTCGTCGGTGAAGGGCTGGTTGATCGACCACGCGTCGGCGTTGGGGTTGGTTCGCACCGAGTCAAACCCGACGCCGAGGCGGTCCTTGAGCTCGCGGGCCACCAGCTTGCCGGCCATCACACCGATCGAGCCGGTGATCGTCCCCGCGTTGGCGACGATCGCGTCGGCCGACATCGACACGTAATAGCCGCCGGACGCCGCGACCGAACCCATCGATGCGACCACCGGTTTACCGCCGTCACGAACCCGATTCACTTCGCGCCAAATGGTTTCCGAGCCGATCACCGAACCGCCTGGGCTGTCGACCCGCAGCACGACCGCCGACACCGCGTCATCCGCGGCGGCCTCACGCAGCGCAGCGGCGATGGTGTCGCCGCCTGCGCTGGAGTTGCCAAGGGGCAGCACCTGCGGACCGCCGCGGCCGCTGACAATCGGGCCGTGCAGGGTGACGACGGCAATGGTCGGCTTCGTCTTGCGACCCGGGATCGGCGGCATCGACGGCGTAGGCCGCGAGGCGGTGGCGCGGGCATACCGCGACAGATACAGCCGCGGGGGCGCGTCGTCGGAGTCGGCATCGGGTGGGCGAAGCTGGGCGGGAGTGTCAGAGCCGCCTTCCGGCGAAATGCCAGGTGCCCCAACGAGTTCAGCCATGCGGGCATATGCCTCGTCGCGGAAGCCGATGCGATCGATCAAGCGTCCGGTAACCGCGTCGTCGCGCAGCAGCGGCGCCTTGTCAGCGAGCGCGTCAACCTCGGCGGGCTCCAGATGGCGTGACTCGGCGACCGCCTTCCACACCTGGGTGTGCAGGCTTTCGATCAGCTGGCTGTCGGCCTCGCGGTGGGCGTCGGTGTAGCGGTCCTGCGTGAAACGGTTAACCGCGGACTTGTATTCGCCGCGCGCGATGTACTGCGCTTCGATACCCGCCTTTTTGAGCGCATCGCGCAGGAAAAGCGCATTGGTGGCGAAGCCGACAAGCCCGACGGTGCCCGACGACTGCATCCACACCTCGCGGAACGCGGATGCCAGGTAGTACGACAGTGTGCCGGGATACGTCTCGGCCCATGCGAGCGACGGCTTGACGTCGCTGAAGGCCCCGATGGCCTCGCGGAGCTCCTGCACCGGGCCCGCCGAGGCGGCCGGAATCTGAACCCGAGCGATAAGCCCGGCCACCCGCGAGTCCTCGGCCGCGCGGTGGATGGCTGCGATCGCTTCGCGCAACAGCAGTGGCTTACCACCGCTGGCGATCATCGCGAATGGATCGAAGCCGCTTGTTTCCTGTGGCAGCGCCTGTAGGTCCAGTTCGAGCACACAGCCGTCGGGAACTCCGTGGTGTCGGGCGGTGTCCACCCGCCGGGCCAGGGTGCGCAGGTCATCGGCGCCGGGGATGCCGGACAGGAAGCTAAACATGATCCGAGCGTACCGACGCGGCGGTTTCAGCCCTGCGGCGTCTGGATGAAGACGTCGACGCGCGCGATGCGAGCGTCGCCGGTGAGCTCGAACACGAGCACCTCCGGGGTGCGCATGGGCTTCCCGTCGAGCTCCACGGTTTCGCTGAGCTCCGCATACGCGCGCGCGTCACCGACGTAGGTCACTCTTTCGACCTTCATCGCATAGCCCGGCAGCTTCGGCATCAGGTCGGCGATGAACGCCATGTAATCGCCACGACCCGCATAGCGATCGCCGTAGGGCCCGACACGGACGATGTCGTCCGCAATGCATTCGTCGACCACGCCCCAGTCGTGCGTCGCGATGGCATCGAGATAACGCTCGACGATGTCGACCATTCGCCCATCACATCACGTCGGTGCAACACCTACGGTGGACTGGTGAGGTTCTCCATATCGCTCCCGCAGCGCGATCCCGACGGCTTCGACGCGGCGGGTTTCAAGAGCTATCTGGCCCGGGCCGAGGAACTCGGCTTCGAAGGCGGCTGGACGTTGGAACAGACGATTGGGCCCGCACCGCTGATCGCACCGCTGGAACTGCTGGCCTACGCCGCGGCCTGCACCACGCGGCTGCGGCTCGGTGTCGCGGTGCTCATCACATCGCTGCATGATCCGCTGCAGCTCGCCGCCAGCGTGACAGCTGTCGACCGGCTCAGCCACGGCAGGCTCGATCTTGGGGTCGCGCCCGGTGGCGGTTTCCGAAAATTCGAAGCGTTCGGCGTGGACGGGGCGACCTTCATCAGCAGCTTCACCGAGGGCCTCGAGCTGATGAAGGCGGCGTGGTCCGATGAGCCGACCGTGACCTATCACGGCCGCTTCCGCGACGTCGACGGATTGCCGATCGAACCCAAACCCGTTCAGCGGCCGCATCCGCCAATCTGGTTCGGCGCCAACGCTCCCAAGGCGATTGCGCGCGCCGTGCGCCTGGGTGACGCGTTTCTCGGCGCGGGTTCGTCCACAACCGCGAGCTTCGTCGAAGCCGTGAAGACCGTGCGCCACGAACTCGAGAAGCAGGGCAAGGACCCGGCAGGTTTCACCATCGGCAAACGGGTCTACCTGATGGTCGATGACGACGCCGGCCGTGCCCGCGAACGGGTGCTCGCCGGCCTGCACCGCATCTACGGTGAGATGCCGGGCATAGAGGCGGTCCCGGTGTCCGGCGCCCCTGACGACGTGGTGCGCGGAGTCCGTGAGGTCATCGACGCCGGCGCCGAGATGGTCCTGCTGAACCCCGTTGGCCAGCACGTCGCGGAGGATCGTGAGCAAATGGAACGGCTTGCTGCAGACGTGATTCCGCTGCTCAGCTGACTCATAGAATTTCGCTGAAAATTAGGTGGTTTAAGTTCACCCTTTTCCGTGGTAAACCGAAACCATGATGGCGAAACTGAAATTCCTCGCCCCGCTGGTTATGGCGGGGGCGGCCGCGACGGCAATCGCCGCGGCACCGGTTGCTGCCGCAGAGACCATCGCGGCGATCACAAGCACTTCGATCACTCACTACCTGCCCCAGGATCCAGGCGGTGACGGCTGCGCCAACGGGACATGCGGGTCAGGCGGCCCCGGCGGCGGCAGCGGCTGTACTGCCGACGGAACATGCGGCGGCGGTGGCCCTCTGGGCGGCAGCGGCTGCAACGCCCAGGGCGCGTGCGGCCACGGCGGTCCCGGCGGCGGCGGTGGCTGCGTGCCCGGGGTCGGCTGCTTCAACTACGGGTCGTAGCAACACGCCGTAAACGCAACAGGCCCCGCGACGCCGAGGCGTGCGGGGCCATGTTGCTTGCGAACTACAGCTCGGTCGCGGAACCGCCTGCGGCGGTGATCTTTTCGCGCGCGCTGCCGCTGAACTTGTGAGCGGTGACGTTGACCTTGACGGTCAGCTTGCCGTCGGCAAGCACCTTCACCAACGAGTTCTTGCGCACCGCACCGGCGGCCACCAGCTCGTCGACACCCACGTCGCCGCCCTTGGGGAACAGCTTATCGATGTCGCCCACGTTGACGACCTCGTACTCGGTGCGGAACCGGTTCTTGAATCCCTTCAGCTTCGGCAGCCGCATGTGGATCGGCATCTGGCCGCCCTCGAACGTCGACGGGACGTTCTTGCGCGCCTTGGTGCCCTTCGTGCCGCGGCCTGCGGTCTTGCCCTTGGAACCCTCACCGCGACCCACCCGGGTCTTTGCGGTCTTCGAGCCCCGCGCGGGCTTCAGGTCATGCAGTTTTATGGTCATTTAATCGCCCTCTACCGCTTCCACTTCAACGAGGTGGTGGACCGTCTTGATGAGTCCACGGGTCTGCGCGTTGTCCTCGCGAACCACCGACTGCCGGATCTTCCGGAGACCGAGTGTCCGCAGGCTTTCGCGCTGCTTCCAGCGTGCACCGATGGTGCTACGCGTCTGGGTGATCTTCAGTGCTTTTTCCGATGCCATCGCTTTACACCGACCCTTCACGCGCCGCCGATGCGGCCAGCGCCTCGGCCTCGCGCCGCTGCCGCAGCATGCTGGGCGGTGCGACGTCTTCGATGGGCAGGCCGCGCCGAGCCGCCACCTCTTCAGGCCGCTGAATCTGCTTGAGCGCCGCAACAGTGGCGTGAACCACGTTGATCGCGTTGTCACTGCCCAGCGACTTGGCCAGGATGTCGTGCACGCCAGCGCATTCCAGCACCGCACGCGCGGCACCGCCGGCGATTACACCCGTACCGGGGCTCGCCGGACGCAGCATCACCACGCCCGCGGCGGCCTCACCCTGGACCGGATGGACGATGGTGCCACCGATCAGCGGGACCTTGAAGAAGCTCTTGCGCGCTTCCTCGACGCCCTTGGCGATCGCGGCCGGAACTTCCTTGGCCTTGCCGTAGCCGACACCGACCATGCCTTTACCGTCGCCGACGATGACCAGCGCGGTGAAGCTGAACCGCCGGCCACCCTTGACCACCTTGGAAACGCGGTTGATCGCGACGACGCGCTCGAGATAGTTGCTCTTCTCGCCACTGTCGCGGCCACCGCGGCCGCCGCCACCGCGGTCGTCGCGACGACCCCGGCCGTCGCGGTCACCGCGGGAGCCCCTGTTGTCGGACGTCGGCGGCCCGGCTGCTCCTGCTGCCTGCTCGGCCATCATGCAGTCCTTCCGTAATCAGTCATTAGAACTTCAGCCCGCCTTCGCGCGCCGCGTCGGCCAGCGCCGCGATGCGCCCGCCGTAGGTGTAGCCACCGCGGTCGAACACAACCGCGTCGATCCCTGCGGCCTTCGCGCGCTCCGCGATGAGCTGTCCGACCCGCACGCTGTGGGCCTTCTTGTCGCCGTCGACCGCACGCACGTCGGCCTCGATCGAAGAGGCGGCGGCCAGCGTGGTGCCGCTGAGGTCGTCCACCAGCTGCACGTGGATGTGGCGCGCCGACCGGTTGACCACTAGGCGGGGCGTCTCCGCATTACCCGCGATCTTCTTGCGCAGCCGTGCGTGCCGACGCAGCCGCGAGGCGCGCCGGGCCTCGGACACGTTCTGCCCCACCGGCTTACGTGTCACTGACGCCTGATCCTTTGTGGTAGAAGCCATTTTACTTACCTGTCTTTCCGACCTTGCGGCGGATCTGCTCGCCCTCATAGCGAACGCCCTTGCCCTTGTAGGGGTCCGGGCGGCGCAGGCGGCGGATGTTCGCCGAGATCTGGCCGACCTTCTGCTTGTCGATACCCGAGATCGAGAACTTGGTGGGCGTCTCCACCGCGAAGGTGATGCCCTCCGGCGCCTCGATCAGCACGGGATGGCTGTAGCCAAGCGCGAACTCGAGGGTGTTGCCCTTGAGCTGCACGCGATAGCCGACGCCGAAGATCTCCATCTTGGTGGTGTATCCCTCGGTGACACCGGTGACCAGGTTGGCGACCAACGTGCGCGACAGTCCGTGCAGTGAGCGGTTGCGCCGCTCGTCGTCGGGACGGGTTACCACGACGGCACCGTCGTCGTTGCGCGACACGGTGATCGGCTCAGCGACCGCCAGCTCCAGCGTGCCCTTCGGCCCCTTGACCGAAACGTTCTGCCCATCGATCGTCACGTCAACCCCGCTGGGAATGACGACCGGCTGCTTTCCAATACGCGACATAGCTCTACTCCTCTATCCCGCTACCACACGTACGCGAGGACTTCGCCGCCCACGCCCTGGCGAGCTGCCTGACGGTCAGTGAGCAGACCCGACGACGTGGAGATGATCGCCACGCCGAGGCCACCCAGAACCCTTGGCAGGTTGGTGGATTTCGCATAGACGCGCAGGCCGGGCTTGGACACCCGGCGCAGTCCTGCGATGCTGCGTTCACGGCTTGGGCCGTACTTCAGCTGGACAACCAGCGACTTGCCCACCCGAGCATCCTCGGTACGGAAGTCGCTGATGTAACCCTGCTCCTTGAGGATCTCGGCGATGTTCGCCTTGATCTTCGAGTGCGGCAGGGTCACCTCGTCGTGGTACGCCGAATTGGCGTTGCGCAGACGTGTCAAGAAGTCTGCGATCGGGTCCGTCATAGTCATGACAGCCGGTTCACCTTCCTCGCGGCGGTTCCCACTGTGCCCAATTTTTTGGGGAGGCCTACCGCAACTTTTTTGTTGATGAGTTGTGTCCTGCTACCAGCTGGACTTCTGCACACCGGGCAGCTCGCCGGCATGTGCCATCTCACGCAGGCAGATGCGGCAGAGCCCGAACTTGCGATAAACCGCGTGCGGGCGACCGCACTTGTTGCACCGGGTGTAGCCGCGCACCTTGAACTTGGGCTTCTTGTTGGCCTTGTTGACCAGAGCCTTCTTTGCCATCTATTCAGTTCTCCTTGAACGGAAAGCCCAGCGCCCGCAACAGCGCTCGTCCTTCGTCGTCGTTCGTCGCCGTGGTGACGACGGTGATGTCCATGCCACGGGGCCGATCGATGCTGTCCACGTCGATCTCGTGGAACACCGACTGCTCGGTCAGCCCGAAGGTGTAGTTGCCGGTGCCGTCGAACTGCTTGGGCGACAGGCCGCGGAAGTCACGGATACGCGGCAGCGCGATCGAGATCAGCCGGTCAAGGAACTCCCACATCCGATCACCGCGCAGCGTGACGCGCGCTCCGATCGGCATGCCTTCGCGCAGCTTGAACTGGGCGATCGACTTGCGGGCCTTCCGGATCTCCGGCTTCTGTCCGGTGATCAGCGAGAGGTCGGTCACGGCGCCGTTGATCAGCTTGGCGTCGCGGGCGGATTCTCCGATACCCATGTTCACGACGACCTTCACCACGTTCGGGATCAACATGACGTTGGCGTAGTGGAACTGTTCGTTGAGCGCGCCGCGAATCTCCTCGCGGTAGCGCATCTTCAGCCGCGGCTGAACCTTTGCGGGGCTTTCGGTGGTTGTCATCGCTGGATGTCCTTGCCGTTGCGCTTGGAGATGCGAACCCGCTTACCGGTCTCCTCGTCAAGGCGGTAGCCGATGCGGGTCGGCTTGCCGTCGGAGTCGACCACCATCACGTTGGAAACGTGGATCGGGGCCTCCTGGGTGACGATGCCGCCGGATTGCGCGCCCCGCTGGTTGGTCGAGACGGCCGTGTGCTTCTTGATCCGGTTGACGCCCTCGACGAGCACCTTGTTGCGCGTCGGGAAAGCCTGCAGCACTTTGCCCTTGGCGCCTTTGTCCTTACCCGCGATCACCAGGACGGTGTCACCCTTGTGGACCTTCATCTACAGCACCTCCGGAGCCAGCGAGATGATCTTCATGAAGCGCTTCTCGCGCAGTTCGCGACCGACCGGGCCGAAGATACGGGTGCCGCGCGGGTCGTTGTCGGGCTTGATGATCACTGCGGCATTCTCGTCGAACTTGATATAGCTTCCGTCAGGACGGCGGCGTTCTTTGGCGGTGCGTACCACCACGGCCTTCACCACGTCACCGCGCTTGACGTTGCCGCCGGGGATGGCGTCTTTGACCGTCGCGACGATGACGTCACCGATCCCGGCGTAACGCCGGGAGGACCCGCCGAGCACGCGGATACACAAGATCTCCTTGGCGCCGGTGTTGTCGGCAACCTTGAGCCGCGATTCCTGCTGAATCACTAGATCTCCTGACCTGGGTCGACGTGGGCACGCCC
>JAVXWV010000280.1:0-5701 GCA_032230775.1 Mycobacterium sp.
GGCCCTGAGTGGTTCGGCCTCGCGCACCACCTGACGGATTGCCGTTTGCAGCACATCCGGCTTTACAGTGCCGTCGATGCGCAAAAGCACGCCCAGCTGCCACTTGGCACCGAAGCGACCAATTTCCTCTGCAAGCCAAATGTCAAGCTGCCCGCGAGTCAGCGCAAGTGCGCGGTCGTCCAACTGCATCGGACTATCCCCACCCTCTGCCTGGTTAGAAACTTATGAAACCCGACCGTGTGCGAGCCTCTCGCGCAGGCTCTTCGGCCGTATATCGGCCCAGTTCTGTTCGATGTACTCCAGACACGCAGCCCGGTCCGCTTCGCCGTACGCCACCCGCCAGCCGGCAGGTACGTCGGCGAAGGCCGGCCAAAGGCTATGTTGCTCTTCGTCATTGACCAAGACGAAAAAACTGCCGTTGTCGTCGTCGAACGGATTGACGCTCACGCTTCCCCTCTCCACTGTGCACAGAACGGTCGCTAGCCAGTCAGCGATCCGGATGCAAGGCCCCCCAAATTTCCTTGCGCCACGCTACCTGTCTGCGACCCACTCCAGCAATGACGTTGTCTCTTGTCGTTAGGAAGCATATCTACTTCTATTAACCGACGGGTAACAATCGCCGAACCCGACATACCGTGTTGCTATGCCGCGGTCATTGGACTTCTCGGTCGACTCGTCGGCCGGCGCCCAGCAAATCCACAGGGCGTTCGCCGAGTCCGCCAACGCATCGGTCGGTGCGACCTGCTGGGCAGCTCATCGAAGCGCACGATTCATGTGGCGTTAAGTTGCTGGTCAGTTGGTGCTTGCCAAGGCGAAGGAAAGAACCTCGGGCGCGCCTGCCGCGCGTACGACGCGGGCCGCCATCGTCAACGTCCACCCGGTGTCGGAGAGGTCGTCGACCAACAACACCGGGCCGCCTGCCGCCGCGACGGCGTCCGGGTCTGGCGGCAGCCACGATCCGCTCAACGCGGCGACTCGGTAAGCGGAGTTCGCCGCAGTCACGGGCTTGCGCTCGGGCGCGTACTGGAGGATGCCGAGGTCGGTCAGCCGTCCCAGCCGGGCCAGCTCGCCTGCGAACGACGAGATCAGCAGCGGGTGGCGGTCCGAGTCCAGCGCGAGCACCGCCTTTGGTCGGACCGCCCAGTCCCACGCGGCCAAGACCTTTACCGCCGCCCGAACGACGTCGTCGGACACCTCGGCGTCGGGTTCGTCGAGCAGGCGCCGCAGCCGCGCGCCCCAACCCAGATCGGTCAGCCGGCCAATGACGCGACCGGGTGCGGGCCCATCTGCGATCTTGCCGCTGAGCTCCACGCCGAGCTTGCTCAGCCCGGGAGGCCACTGCTTGCGGGGCTGGAGTTCCACCCCCGGCCGCATCAGCCGCTCCCTGGTCTGCTCCGCGGCGGTCGCGTCGACATCCGCGCTGGCGCGCACCCCCGTGCAGTTGTCGCAGCGGCCGCAGCGCTCGCTTTCGCCGAGTTCTGGATCGTCGAGTTGGCTGCGCAAGAAGGCCATTCGGCAGCCGTCGGTCGCTTGATAGTCGAGCATGGCCTGCTGTTCCCGCTTGCGGGCTTCGTCGAGTTTCCGATAGCGCGGCTCGTCGTAGGCCCAAGGCTCCCCGGTGCCGATCCAACCGCCCTTCACCCGCCGCACCGCGCCGTCGACGTCGAGTACCTTGAGCACCATCTCCAACCGGGTCCGACCGAGGTCGACAAGCGGTTCAAGAGCGGGTGTCGACTGTGGGCGATCGGGCTCGAGCGCGTCGATGACCTTGCGCACCAGGGGTTCTGACGGAAAGGCCACCGATGCGAAATAGCGCCAGATGTCCTGGTCCTCGTGACCGGGCAGCAGGATGACCTCGGCGCTGGCGGTGGCTCGGCCGGCACGGCCGACTTGCTGGTAGTACGCGATCGGCGAGGAAGGGGCACCGAGGTGTATGACGAAGCCGAGGTCGGGTTTGTCGAATCCCATGCCGAGCGCCGACGTGGCGACCAGCGCCTTGACGCGGTTGTCGAGTAGGTCGGCTTCCAACTGCTCGCGTTCGGCGGGATCCGTCGCACCGGTGTAGGCCGCAACCTTGTGGCCCCGGTCGCGCAGCAGGGCCGCAATGTCATGGGCGGTGGCGACGGTGAGGGTGTAAATAATGCCCGATCCCTCTATCGAATCGAGTTGCGCGGCAACCCAAGCCGCGCGCTGCGGCGCGGTGGCCAGCGTCACCACCGACAGACGCAACGACTCACGGTCCAGGCCGCCCCGAAGCACCAGGGTGTCTCGCCCACCGACTCCGAGCTGGGCGGCGACGTCGTCGACCACCCGGTCGTTGGCGGTGGCTGTGGTGGCCAAAACCGGTATGTCCGCGCCTAATTCGGCGATCAATGTGCGGATACGCCGATAATCCGGCCGGAAGTCATGGCCCCAGTCGGACACACAGTGCGCCTCGTCAACCACCACCAGGCCTGCGTCGGCGGCCAGCGACGGCATCACGTTGTCACGGAAGTCAGGATTGTTGAGCCGTTCCGGACTGACCAGCAGCACGTCGAGTTCGCCGTCGACGACCCGCTGATGGATGGCTGCCCATTCGGTGACGTTGCCCGAGTTGATCGTGGCCGCATGAACGCCTGCGCGCTCAGCGGCTGCGACCTGGTTACGCATCAGCGCCAGCAGCGGCGACACGATGACCGTCGCCCCGCGGCCGCTCTCCCGGAGCAGCTTGGCGGCGATGAAGTACACCGCCGACTTACCCCAGCCGGTGCGTTGCACGACCAGAGCCTGCCGTCGCTGCACGACAAGGGCTTCGATCGCCGTCCACTGGTCGTCACGAAGGTTCGCCGCGGACCCGGCGAGCTGTTCAAGGATCGCCTGGGCCCGGACACGGGTGGCGATCGGCGGGCGGGCGGCGGTCATCCGACCATCGTGCCTTGCCGCTCTGACAGAGCTAGTAGGCGTACGTGTTGGCGGGCTTGTCGATGCGCGCCACCCGTGACACCGCCATCGTCGGAACGAAGTTCGATGCGGCCACGGACGTTCCAGGGACGACGGTGCCCTCCACCTGTAACCACGTGTCCTCTGGATAGCCGGCCGCTTCGGCGGCGGCAGGACCGGACAGATGGATGCGGGCCAGCTGAGCATCCGCGGCGCAGCAGATGATGACGACACGGCCAAGATCGGTGCTGTCGGGATATTTGAGAGTGAAGCCCGTGACCGTGATCAACCGGCCGCCAAGGCTATTGGTGGAATCGGCCGCCGCCCGCATGAGCACGTCGGGAATCGGCACCGTCGGCGCCCGGCCCGCAGGCAGCGGCGGAAAAGCACGGCGGGAAGGCTCGCTCGTCGCCACCGCTGTTGGCGTGACACCGTGCGCTCCGAGCGCAGGCGGGACAACGAAAGTCGTAAGCGCGATCGGCACCAGCAGCAGCCACACCAGCCATGGCCGATGCCGATGCCCGTCTTCCTCGGCAGGCTGCTGGCGCAGGTCGCGCACGATGGACGCCACTGCCAGTGCGATCAACACGACGGCGGCGGCGATCAGCCACGGCAGCAGCGCCGGCCTCACGAAGTGCAGATAGGTGCCCTTGATCACCATCACCCCCGTGCTCAGCCCGACGAGCAGGAGCAGCGTGTTCTGTGTCCCTCGGCTCACCTCGCACCGCCAAGGAACACCAGACCGACGATGGTCGCGGCGACCGTGGCGACGACGAACGTCGCAGGCCCGAACCGGATCGCGAACGGGCGGCCGAATAGCCCCGCCTGCATCGCCGACAGTTTGACGTCGACGGCAGGGCCAACGACGAGGAAAACCAGCCGAGGGAGCAGAGGCAGCATCGTCAGGCTCGCGGCGACGAACGCGTCGGCCTCCGAGCACAGCGCCAGCACGACGGCGAACAGGGCCATGGTCAGCACGCCGAGCACGAGATGTCCGGCGAGGTGCTGGAATACCCAAGGCGGCACGGCAACTCGCAGCACGGCGGCGGCCGCGGCACCCAGCACCAGATAGGACGCGGCCTGCAGGAAGTCGTGGCGGGCCGCCTCGGTGAAAACCGTCAAGTGGGATGCGTCGGTGTCATGCGGCGTCGGCAGCCGCCGGGTCACCCACTCAGTGCGGCCCCATCGCAGCCACAGAAGGCCCATCGTGACGGCGGTGATCAGCGAGGCCACACACCGGGCCAGGACCATCGCCGGCTGGCCAGGGAAGGCCACCGCGGTGGCCACCAGAACCACCGGGTTGATGGCGGGCGCGGACAGCATGAACGTCAGTGCAGCCGCGCCGGAGACGCCCTCCCCGAACAGTCGGCGCGCCACCGGCACCGAGCCACATTCGCAGCCCGGCAGCGCTGCACCGCCCACCCCGGCGACGGCGACGGCCACCACAGGGCGACGGGGCAGCCAGCGGGCGAGTCGGTCGGCCGAGACAAAGGCCGCGATCAGACCGCTGACCACCACACCCAGCACCAGGAAGGGCAACGCCTGGACGAACACGCCGCAGAACACCGTCGCGGCCACGCCCACGTCCGCGTTGCCTGCCACGAAAGCACTCATCGCGCCGGCGAATAACGCCAGCGCGATGAGCGATGCAAGCAAGACCTCCATTGATCCGATACGCCTACTACGGCGCTCGGTGCGGGCGGCGGTCACCGCCCCATCTTGCCCGCGTTAACTGATTTAGAGCGTCTGCAGAGCCTGCGAGATCGGTGTCGGCGTCACCTTGATGCCGCACTGAGTCGAGAGGTCAGTGGCAGGCTGGTTGATCGCCTGCAACTCGTTCTCGATCTGCGGGTTCTTCTCGAAGTACACCTGGTAGGCCTTCGCAGCCTGCTCAGCCGGCTGCTTCGCAATATCCGTAAGCTCCTGGTTGGTCTGCGGGTGCGCCGCCAGGTAGGTGGCGGTGCCCGCCGACACGGTGCTAGCGGTGGTCGCGATGCCACTCTGCGTGCAGTTGGTGCTGTTGTTGGGTTCTGCGCCGGCGACCGGCATCACGATGGCCGCCGATCCAAAGGCCAAGAGACCTCCGGCGAACATTCCGTAGAGGCCGCGTCGCACGGTCGTTGCGGACATGGTCATCAAATCACTCCTTCGGTCTGCGACTATCTGTCGCAGCCCATGGCCTACCCGACCTCGAATGTGCCAAACACCGGCACGGCGAAACCTGTCACGGCAGAGATGGCGTCGTCGCAGCGCAGAGCGCACGAATGCGGCGCGCAGAGTTTATTGCTTAGGTCGGCTCAGCGACCGGTATCAGTCGACGCGCCAGTAACACGCGTCACAGCCTTCCCTCTGGAATTCGCAGAATAAACCTCCCAAGCGTTACTTGGCCGCTGCAGTGTCCTGCTCCCGCTTGATCTCCAGCGCGATGTAGATGAGCTGGTCCTCCTGGCCGCCGATCAGCTTGCGCTGCCCGGCGCGGTGCAGCAGCTTGTGCGCAGGGACGCCGTAACGCTCCGACTGCCGGATGGCGTGCTTGAGGAAGCTGGAGTACACCCCGGAGTAGCCCATGATCAGCGCGTTGCGGTCGAGCAGGCACTCGGCAGGCATCGCGGGGGCGACGACCTCCTCGGCAGCGTCGGCGATGTCGAAGAAGTCGATGCCGGTCTTGACGCCGATCTTGTCGAACACCCCGATCATGGCCTCGACCGGCGCATTACCCGCGCCTTTTATGAGTGGGAGCCGGTGACCCGTGCGGAAGTCGCCCAACTCAGTCAGTCGGCCC
>JAVXWV010000340.1:0-4365 GCA_032230775.1 Mycobacterium sp.
GGCAGCCGGTAGGCACGGGAGTCGAGCCCAGCGGCAAGCAGCACGATCTGGCGCACCCCGGCCTCGGCCGCGGCCAGGAAGTAGTTGTCGAAGTATCGGGTTCGAACGGCCTGGAAGTTCACGAAATACTCGCCGAACTCCGTCTTCAGCGGGTGGTCTGGAGCTCCGCCGTCGAGTACCGCGGCCCAATCGCCGCCAGCCGCCCGGCAGAACACCTCGGCATAGGGATCGATTGCAGCGGGGTTGGGCTTCTGGGCCTCCAGGGCCCGAGCCGCAGCCACGAACAGGGCGGTCGAGCCCACGCTTGTCTTGATGTCCCAGGTGTCATTTTCGGTACGCACGTACCCGTTGTACGCCCGGACTCTGACAACCCGCTGACTACTAGACGAGCGGGCGTCCCGTCCGGATCCGTCGGTCGACGTCCTTCAGCAACACGTTGAACGGGAACTGGCGGATGAACCGCGGCAACAGATTGTTGATGAACCGAAGGACGCCGATCGTGCGGTCGAACCGGCGCTGCTTGCCCGCGTTCCAGTCCAGCTTCATCTCGTCGCGGAAGCGTTGCGGCAGAAAGCCCGTCGTGATCATCAGGTTGAAGTTGTCCAACGCACGCTGCAGCGCGGCAGGCAGCCTGACGCCACGCACGCGGCCCGCCGCGATGGGCCACAGGTACTCGCGCACCGCGTCGTCGATGTGCACCTTGGCAAGCGACTCCTGCCAATACCGGTCGAACGCCGCGCGGTCGGCAGGCCAGTTGTCGGCAGGCACCTGCAAAGTAGTGCCGAGCGCCATCCCCTCGCGGTAGTGACGCTCGGCGGTCTCATCGTCCATCTCTCCGACGAACAAGCGATATATGTCGACCGCGCCTTTGTAGAGACACGCCCCGACCCACAGCTGCAAGTCCTTGTCGAACGCGTTGTATTTGACCGGGCTGTCCTCGGTCGAATACACCTGCGCGTGCGCCCCGTTCACCGCGCGGCGGAACGCCGCCTTCTGCTCGTCGCTGCCATTGGTGGCCACGGCGAGATAAGTGAACGTCGTGCGCGCGCGCTTGATCGGATGCCGGTCCACCCGGCCGCTCTCCACCCGGCTTTCCATCACGCCGTAGCCGACGCCCGGCTGAGCGAGCTGCATGATCACGTTCGCAGGCCCGGCCAGCAGGGCCACCCCCATCAGGCCGTCGTCGATGCCGACGGACCGGCCCGACGAGGGCGACGGGGATACCGCGGCATCGCTTACCGCACGTTCGACGTGCTGAATCGGCTCACTGATCGTCATTGACCCACCTAACGGCAAATGTGAGAACGTCTGTTTCCAGATATATTGCTCCCAGTCCGAAGGCGATGTCAAGATGGACCCGATGGCTCAAGTGCGGCCCTACCGCGGCGTCGAAGCGGCCGACCGCGTCGCCGAGCGCCGCCGCCGCTTCCTGGAAGCAGGCCTCGACATCCTCGGTACGGACTCCGATCTCTCGGATTTGACGGTGCGCGGTATCTGCCGCCAGGCCGGGGTGGCGCTGCGGTACTTCTACGAGGGCTTCACCGACAAGGACGACTTCGTGGCCGCGGTGTTCGACTGGGTGATCGCCGACATTGCGGCGACGACACAGGCCGCCGTGACGGCGGCCCCCTTCAAGGAGCAGAGCCGGGCAGGCATGACCAACGTCGTGCGGACCATCGCCGCGGACTCCAGGGTGGGCCGATTGCTGTTCAGCTCGCAGCTGTCCAATCCGGTCGTGATACGCAAGCGTGCGGAATCCGGTGCGCTGATGGCGATGCTGCTTTTCCAACACGCGGGCACATTGGGGGCGCGAGACAACGACCGCACGAAGGCCAGCTCGCATTTCGTGGTCGGCGGCGTCAGTCAAACCATCACCGCGTGGCTCGCAGGCGACACCAAGCTGGAGCCTGACGAACTGGTCGACCAGTTGGCGTCGATGATCGACAACCTTGCGGATCCGAAACTGTCTAAAAGCTAGGGCAGCAAGGGAATTCGCCACAGCGGCATGCCAGGGTCCAGCATGTACAGCCGGGTGGCGGTCAACCGGAGGATGCGTAGCGCGCCGGTGATCAGAAGGCCCGCCAGCGGGAGCTCACCCACGACGGCCGTCACGACCGACAACCACCTGACGACGGGCGCGGCCGTCATCACGTCGAACCACCCGTCGCAGATCAGCAGGATTACGGTGGTGAATGCGGTGAGGACCAACAGCTGGCGGCGTAACAATCCGAGCACCGCCGTGGTGACCATGAACAGCAGCAACAGGACGTCGAACCCGACCCAGGTCACCGTCCAGTTGTGCGCAATGTACCTGTCGGGCAGCGTGATCGAGAGGTAGACGATCCACGGGATCAGGCCGACGATGGCCCCGGTCATCAGCACAAGGCGCACCCGCCGCATTCGGACGAACGCCGCCTCCGGCACAACCTCGTCGCGGGGGCGCTCCAGCCGGGTGATCAGCTCACGACGTTCGGCGGCCGACATCGCGGCAATCTGGACATCCGATACCCCGCCGTCGGGCATGACAGCGTTAGCGTCCCGCGGGCACTCGGGGTCGACGGTCCGCCGCAGTCTTCGGGGCCGCAATGGTGTCGTTTTCGGTGAATTCCTTGGTCCAGCAGGCGAACTCAAGGGTGATGCCGTCGGGGTCGAGGAAGTAGAACGACCGCACATACACACCGGGATGCACCGTAGGCGACACTTGGGCGTCGCTCTCGTCGTGGTTGAGCACCGGCCCGACGCGCACGCCCTTGTCCTTGAGCCGCTGCCGGTACTCGTCGAACTTCTCGGCGGGCACATGGAAGGCCAGGTGGTTCATGGTGCTGACGGCGCTCACGATGTCACCGATGCCAGGGATCGCCTCCGGCGACGAAACGCCGGGCACCCGGTCGGGAGCGTCGGCGAACCAGAAGAACGCGACGCAGTCACCGTTGCCTGCGTCGAAGAAGAAGTGCTGCCCCATGCCGCCGGGCAGATCCAGCGACTTGATCAGCGGCATGCCAAGGACATTGGTGTAGAAGTCGACGGTGCGCTCCATGTCGGAGCAGACCAGCGCCACGTGGTTGATTCCGCCGAGCTGGAACTCGGGATTGGGATTGTTCGGCTTGATCATCTTGCAGCTCCTCTAGCCAAGCTCGAGATCTGAATCTAACATCAGATTCAGGTTCGATCAATGGCCTAGGAGCCCCGTGACCGTCAGCCCCCGCGAGCAGTTGCCGACTCTGCGCGGCAGGCAGACGCAGGCCGCGATCGACGCCGCGGCCAGGGTGGTGATCGCGCGCAAGGGCATTCTGGCGACGACGATTTCGGACATCGCCGCCGAAGCGGGCAAGTCAACCGCGTCGTTTTACAACTACTACGACTCCAAGGAAGCGATGGTCCGCGAGTGGGCCGTACGATTCCGCGACGAGGCACGGGAACGTTCGCGGGCGGCTTCCGAACCCGGCCTGACCAACTGGGAGCGCTCCTACGAGGCCGCCGCAGCCCATTGGAACACCTACCGCAACCGGCTTGCCGAGATGATCAGCGTATCGCAGCTGGCCATGATCAGCGACGACTTCGCCGAATACTGGGCCGATATCTGCTCGTTGCCAATAGGATTGATCACTCAGACGGTGAAACAGGCTCAGCGGCACGGCTTCTGTTCCCCAGACGACGACCCACATCTTGTGTCGGTGGCGATGGTGTCGATGCTCAACCAGTTCTGCTACACGCGACTGTCTGGCGACGCCGCGGACTCGGCGGGTCGGGGTGGTGGGAAGGACCTAGATGACGACGCGTGCATCACCACGCTCGCCAATATCTTCTATCGCACGATCTACCACAAGGAGGCCGGGCTGACATGACCAAGACACCGGCGGGAACCGGAACACCCGGCGTCACACGCGAGTTCGTCGGGATGGATTCGCCGACGGCGCGGCGGGCCGGGGCCGGCGGGCATCCGTGCCAGGGGCTCTACCACCGTGGTGTCGGGCGCAAGCCAAAGGTAGCGATGATCGCAACGCACTATCAGATCGACTTCGCCGAGCACTACCTCGCCGACTACATCGCCACCCGCGGTATCGGTTTCCTGGGCTGGAACACCAGGTATCGCGGATACGAGAGTAGCTTTCTGCTCGATCACGCTTTGGTCGACATCGGTGTCGGAGTCCGCTGGCTGCGCGAGATGCAAGGTGTGGAAACCATTGTGCTGCTGGGTAATTCCGGTGGCGGTTCCCTGATGGCGGCCTACCAGGCACAGGCCGTCGACTCACATGTGACGCCGCTGGAGGGAATGCGGCCTGCGGCGGGCCTGACCGACCTGCTGCCCGCCGACGGCTACATTGCCAGCGCCGCACACCCGGGCCGCCCTGACGTGCTCACCGC
>JAVXWV010000447.1:0-8587 GCA_032230775.1 Mycobacterium sp.
AGGTTCAGTCCGAGTCCGCCCCACTCCTGCGGGATCGCGTAGCCGAACAAGCCCATCCTCTTGGCCTGCTCGCGCAGATCGTCGGGGACCCGGTCCTCGGCCAGAATCTCCTGCTCGCGCGGGACGACCGCGGTGCGGACGAAATGACGCGTCTGGGCCAGGATCTCCTGGAAGTCGTCGTCGCTGACTTCGGTGCTCATCACGCTCCTTTGCGGCGATTGGGGCCGGGGACTCGGGAAATCATATATGAAATATGATGTTCGAATGACTAGGCCCCCAACTGGGCCTGACCAGCGAAAAGGGGTGATCAGGTGTCATTGCTGACCGGTCAGACTGCCGTCGTCACGGGCGGTGCGCAGGGGCTGGGCCTTGCGATCGCGGAGAGGTTCATCGCCGAGGGTGCGCGTGTGGTGCTTGGCGATCTGGATCTCGGTGCGACAGAGGCGGCGGCCAAACAGCTCGGAGGAGAGGACGTCGCCTTGGCGGTGCGCTGCGACGTCACGTCGGGCGACGAAGTCGACGCGCTGGTGGCCGCAGCGGTCGAGCGGTTCGGCGGCCTGGACATCATGGTGAACAACGCAGGCATCACCCGCGACGCGACGATGCGCAAGATGACTGAGGACCAGTTCGATCAGGTCATCGCCGTGCACCTGAAGGGCACCTGGAATGGAACCAAGGCGGCCGCGGCGATCATGCGCGAGAACAAGCGCGGAGCGATCGTGAACATGTCGTCGATCTCCGGCAAGGTCGGCCTGGTCGGCCAGACGAATTATTCGGCCGCGAAGGCGGGCATCGTCGGCTTGACGAAGGCCGCCGCGAAGGAACTAGCCCACCTCGGTGTGCGCGTCAACGCAATCCAACCGGGACTGATCAGATCCGCGATGACCGAAGCTATGCCACAACGGATCTGGGACCAGAAGCTGGCTGAGGTGCCGATGGGCCGAGCCGGCGAGCCGGAAGAGGTGGCCAAAGTCGCGCTGTTCCTTGCCAGCGATCTGTCGTCGTACATGACGGGAACCGTCCTCGAGGTCACCGGCGGGAGGCACGTGTGACCACTACACGTGAAGCCGTGATCTGTGAACCGGTTCGCACGCCGATCGGGCGCTACGGCGGCATGTTCAAGTCGCTCACCGCGGTCGACCTGGGCGTCGCTGCGCTGAAGGGTTTGTTGGAGCGCACAGCAATCGAGCCCGGTGTGGTGCAAGACGTCATCCTCGGCCACTGCTATCCCTCCAGCGAGGCGCCCGCGATCGGGCGGGTGGTGGCCTTGGACGCAGGCCTGCCGGTGACCGTTCCCGGCATGCAGGTCGACCGCCGCTGCGGGTCGGGCTTGCAGGCAGTTATCCAGGCGTGCCTGCAGGTTGCCAACGGGGACAACGATGTTGTGATCGCAGGCGGCGCCGAGAGCATGAGCAACGTCACGTTCTACTCGACGGACATGCGGTGGGGTGGGGCCCGCGGGGGCGTGAAGGTCCACGACAGCCTCGCACGCGGTCGCGCCACTGCCGGCGGCCGCCACTACCCGGTGCCCGGCGGCATGCTGGAGACCGCGGAGATCCTCCGTCGTCAGTACGCAATCCCGCGCCAGGAACAGGACGAGCTCGCGGTGACCTCTCACCAAAGGGCGGTCGCAGCACAGAAGGACGGCATCCTCGCCGAGGAGATCATTGCGGTCCCCGTGCGCACGCGCCATGGCGAGGAGCTGATCGACACTGACGAGCACCCACGCGCCGACACGTCGGTCGAGTCGTTAGGCAATCTGAAACCCGTTCTGCTGGCGGATGATCCGGACGCGACCGTCACAGCCGGGAATTCCAGCGGCCAGAACGATGCCGCCTCCATGTGCGTGGTGACCACTCCGGGGAAGGCCGACGAACTCGGGCTCACCCCGCTTGTCCGTTTGATCTCGTGGGCGTCGGCAGGTGTTGCGCCCAACATCATGGGCATCGGGCCGGTGCCCGCGACCGACGCGGCGCTTGCCAAGGCGGGCCTGAAGCTGTCGGACATCGACCTGATTGAGCTCAACGAGGCCTTCGCCGCCCAGGCGCTCGCGGTGATGCGCGAATGGAAGTTCGCCGGGGCCGACCTCGATCGGACGAACGTCCACGGTTCGGGGATCTCGCTCGGACACCCGGTCGGCGCAACCGGCGGCAGGATGCTCGCGACGCTGGCGCGCGAACTGAACCGGCGCGGCGCCCGCTACGGGCTGGAAACCATGTGCATCGGTGGCGGGCAGGGCCTGGCCGCCGTGTTCGAGAGGGTCGGCGCATGACAAAGCGAGAAGCGGAGCGGGATCGCGCATGACAAAGCGAGAAGCGGAGCGGGATCGCGCATGACAAAGCTCGCCCAAACGCTCGGGCTCACCGAGTTCCAAACCGAAATCGTCGCCACGGTACGGCAATTCGTCGATAAACAGGTCATCCCGACCGCGCAGGAACTCGAGCACACCGATACCTATCCGCAGGCCATCGTCGATGCGATGAAGGAGATGGGCCTGTTCGGGCTGATGATCCCCGAGGAGTACGGCGGCCTTGGCGAGTCCCTGCTCACCTACGCGCTGTGCGTGGAAGAGCTTGCGCGCGGGTGGATGAGCGTCTCCGGCGTGATCAACACCCACTTCATCGTCGCGTACATGCTGCGCCAGCACGGCACCGACGCACAGAAGCAGAAGTACCTGTCGCGGATGGCAACTGGTGAGACGCGCGGCGCGTTTTCGATGTCCGAGCCCGAACTCGGATCCGACGTCGCCGCGATCCGCACGCGCGCCAAGCGCAACATCGACGGCACCTACACCATCGACGGTCAGAAGATGTGGTTGACCAATGGTGGAAGCTCGACACTTGTGGCCGCATTGGTGCGCACCGACGAAGGAGCCGACAAGCCGCACCGCAACCTGACGGCATTCCTCATCGAAAAGCCCACCGGTGTCGGGGAAGTCATGCCGGGGCTGACCATCCCTGGCAAGATCGACAAGCTCGGCTACAAGGGCATCGACACCACGGAGTTGATCTTCGACGGTTATGTCGCCAGTGCCGACGACATTCTCGGTGAGGCACCCGGCCAAGGCTTCTTCCAGATGATGGACGGCATCGAGGTCGGTCGGGTCAACGTCTCGGCACGGGCGTGTGGAGTCGGAATTCGCGCCTTCGAACTGGCTGTGCGGTATGCGCAGCAGCGCCACACATTCGGCAAGCCGATTGCCGAACATCAGGCGATCGCGTTCCAATTGGCAGAGATGGCAACCAAGGTCGAGGCGGCACATCTCATGATGGTCAATGCAGCGCGGCTGAAGGACTCCGGCGAACGCAACGACGTCGCCGCCGGGATGGCCAAGTATCTGGCGAGCGAGTTCTGCGCGGAGGTGACCCAGCAGAGCTTCCGGATCCACGGTGGGTACGGCTACTCAAAGGAATACGAGATCGAGCGGCTGATGCGCGACGCACCATTCCTGCTCATCGGCGAGGGCACCAGCGAGATCCAGAAGAACATCATCAGCAAGCGACTGCTCGCCGACTATCGGATATGACTGTGAGCGCATCCGATTTCGCCCCCCGCCCACAGCTGGCCGAGGATGTCGCACGCTTCGTTCGCAAGCGGATCTTCGATGGCACCTACGCCGCGGGGCAGTACATTCGCCTCGACCAGCTGGCGGTCGAACTCGGTGTCAGCGTCACACCGGTACGCGAAGCGTTGTTCGTCCTCAGCGCCGAAGGCCTGCTTTCTCAGCAGCCGCGGCGCGGGTTCGTGGTGGTGGCGGTCACCGGGCGGGACCTCACCGATGTGTCCAATGTGCAGGCCCACATCGGTGGCGAGCTCGCCGCGCGGGCGGCGGCCAACATCACCGACGATGAGCTTCGCGAGCTCGAGAAGATCCAGACCGAGCTCGAGGACGCGTACGCCAGCGATGACGACGACCGCGCGGTTCGTCTGAACCACGAATTCCACAAGGCGATCAACGTCGCCGCCGACTCGCCCAAGCTCGCCCAGCTGATGTCTCAGATCACCCGCTACGCGCCCGAATCCGTGTTTCCCACGATCGCGGGCTGGCCCGATCAGTCGACCGAGCACCATCGCAAGCTGCTGGCGGCACTCGATAAGCACGACGAAGACCTCGCTCGCATGGTGATGGCCGAGCACCTCGCCGCCGGCGCGGCGCCATTGATCGAACACCTCACGCAGCGCGGAGTGGTCACCTAACGTCGGAACTTGCCTCACCGACTGGGGGATCCGATGACAACGCTGTGCGATCTGCCTGCCACCGAACAGGCGGCCCTGCTGCGGCGGGGCGAGTTGTCCGCACGTGAGCTCCTCGCCGACTCGCTGGCCCGGATCGAGGCGACCAATGACAGCGTGAACGCCATCGTGACGCTCGACGCCGAGGGCGCCGAGCGCGCGGCGTCGGTCGCCGACCAGGCGCACGCCGCGGGCCGCCTGCTAGGACCGTTGCACGGGTTGACGTTGGGCATCAAGGACCTGCACGCGACGGCGGGCATGCGCACCACGATGGGTTCGCCCGTCTTCGCTGACCGCGTGCCCGACACTGACGAACTGTTGGTGGCGCGGATGCGCGCCGCGGGCGCGGTCATCGTCGGCAAGACAAACACGCCCGAGTTCGGCGCGGGCTCGCACACCTTCAACGCCGTGTTCGGCCTCACCCGCAACCCATATGCGCTCGAGAAGTCCGCTGGCGGATCCAGCGGCGGCTCGGCGGTCGCGCTCGCATGCGGAATGGTGTCGCTTGCGGACGGCAGCGACATGGGCGGGTCATTACGCAACCCGGCGTCGTTTTGCAATGTCGTCGGGCACCGGCCGTCGGCGGGACGCGTGCCGACCTGGCCCACGCAGGACCCTTGGTTCACCCTCCCCGTGCAGGGACCGATGGGCCGCACGGTGGCCGACGCGGCGTTGCTGCTTTCCGTCCAGGCAGGCCCCGATCCGCGGGTGTCGATGGCTCTGCCGGAGCCCGGCTCGATCTTCCTCGGCGCGCTTCCCACCCGGCTCGACGGCATGCGTATCGCGTTGTCCCACAACCTGGGCGGCGCCGTCGTCGTTGACGACGAGGTCGCCGCCGTGGTGGACGCGCAGGCCGAGGTGCTTTCGGAGCTTGGCGCGACCGTGGTGCGCGACTGCGTCGATTTCACGGGGGCGCGCGAGGTCTTCCTGACCATGCGGGCACTCAACTACCTGCAGTTGTTCGGCGCCCTCGTCGAGTCTGCGCCCCAACTTGTCAAGGCGACCGTCCAGTCCGATGTCGCGCGGGGCCGTGAGCTGACCGGATCCGACGTCGCCCGTGCCTACGGGCTGCGCGCCGCCTTGTACAACCGTGTGCAGGCCTTCTTCGCCGAATACGACGCGCTCGTGCTGCCGTCGTGCCAAACCGTCCCCTTCGACGCCGACCTGGAATACCCGGCCAGCGTCGGCGGCGTCCCCACAGTCGACTACCTCGGGTGGATGCAGGCGGCCTATCTGGTGTCGGTGACCGAATGCCCGGCCACGGACGTGCCCGCCGGATTCTCCGCCGACGGGCTTCCGATCGGCGTCCAGGTCGTGGCCCCGCATCGCGACGACCTGCGCGCACTCGGCATCGCGCACGCTATGGAGCAGCTCACCCGCGCCGGTGACCGCCTGCCCGGCATCGTCACGGCGCTGTCGAGTTAGCGATGCTGTCAGGTGTGGTCGGCCAGCATCGCGCGCAGCCGGCGGACATCGACCTTTCCAGTCCTTCCGCGTGGGACAGCATCATCGGAGTCCAGCAGCAGCCACACCGTCGGGACTTTGAACGAGCTCAACAACTTTCGCGCTGCGGCCTCTAGATCATCGGCCGTGGCGCCGCCTATCACGACGGCCCCGACCGCGCCGGACACCTCAGTGACGAACGCGTTCTCGACGCCGTCGATGGTGCGTAGCGCCTGCTCGACCTCGCTTGGGTAGACGGTGGCGCCGCTGACCTTGAACATGTCGTCGGATCGCCCGTGGTAGAACATGAACCCGTCGCCGTCCAGGTGTCCGAGATCGCCCGTGGGGTAGTAGCCGTCGCGCGTGAACAGGTCTTCGCGGCTGCGCCTGCACACCCCCCGCAGGGTGTGGGGTCCCCGGATCTGGATCATGCCGATGGTGTCGGTCGGGACTCGTTCGCCGGTGTCGGGGTCGACGATCCGAACCGCCATCCCTTCGAACGGCTTGCCGCAGCTGCCCCACGCAGACCGCGGCATGTCGGTGTCGGCGGGATAGCCGCAATAAGGTCCAAAGGACTCGGTCATCCCGAACAACTTCGCGCGTGCACCGGGCTCGGCGCGTTGTTCGGGTGGCAGCAGCGCTTCCAGGCTGCCCGGCCGGAGCGCGGACAAATCGGCTCCGACAGAGGCGGATTGGCGCGCCAGGGCCTCGGCTTGGTCGGGCCACCCGCGGAACAGCGTGACGCGCTCCCGCTCCAGAAGGCGCAGCGTCGTCGCGGGCCGGGGAATCTCCTCGGTGACGAGCGTGGCGCCGGCCAGCAGGGCGGACAGCACACCGCTGCCGAAACCGCCAACCCAGAAGAACGGCATCGGCAGGTACAGGCGGGTGTCCGCATCGATGCAGCGGGCGGCCAGGCCGGATTGCACGGCGGCCAGCGCGTTGCCGTGGGAGTGGATCACACCCTTCGGCGGTCCGCTGCTTCCCGAGGTGAACATGATGACGAGAGTGTCGCTGGGCGTGGCGGCTGCGGCCATCGCGTCGACCACCGCACCACCGCTTGACGGAATTAGCTGATCGGGAGTCCAAACCGCCCGCAGCGCAGGAAGTTCGGTGGTGTTGGCAGGCGCGCACCAGATGCCGTCCAGATCGTCGAGGTAACGATGACCCCGGAACTCCTCGACCGCGAGCAGAACCTGCACGGAGGCGGCGCGGAGTTGCGCCACCAGCTCCGGCGGCTGCAGCAGGGTGCTCAGCGGAACCAGCACGCCGCCGATGCGCGTCAGCGCCACGGCAATCTGCACCCACTGCACGCGGTTCGGCATGATCAGACCCACCCGGGTGCCCTTGCCGACACCCGCCTCGATGAACGCGGCTGCAAGGGCTTCGGTGGTTTCCTCGAGCTCGGCGTAGCTGATGCGCGAGTCCGTGTCGATGACCATCGGCTTGTCACCGTGCTGTTCGGCGCGTGATCTCACCAGCCGGTCGATGGTGTCAGACACCGAACACCTTCTGCAGAGCAGCCAGGTCTACCTTGCCGCTGGACAGCAGTGGAATATCGGAACGGGCCACGGCGGCAAAGCGTTTCGGGATCTTGTAGGCAGACAGTTCGCCTTTGAGCCGCCCACGCACCGTGGCCTCGTCGAACTCGGCGCCGGCCTCCAACGCGACGACCGCCGCGACGAGCTGTCCGCGCACGGGATCCGGGAGTCCGAGCACGTGCGCGACGGTCCCGCCTGTCACTTTGGCGATCGCACGCTCCACCTCGGCGGGGGCGACATTGGCGCCTGCCGTCTTGATCATTGCGCCGCGCCTGCCGATGAAGTACACGAAGCCATCGGCATCGGTGTGGACGAGATCACCGGTGTGAAACCAGCCGTCGGCGTCGAAGCACTCCTCGCGGCTGCGCTTGTAGTAGCGCTGCATCACGAACGGGCCGCGGATGCACAGCTCGCCGTCTACGATCTTGGTTTCGAAGCCCGGCATCGGCTTGCCGAACGAACCGCGCCGGTGTTCGGGTTGGTCGGATTCGTCCTCACTGATCGTGATGACGCTGCCCGCTTCGGTCATGCCGAGCATCGTGTGCCGCAACTCGGGATCGGCAGGCCGCACGTCCGGCGCCATGATCGGGTACAGGTTCCCGCGTCGCACGGTCGACAGGTCACGGTCGGGCAGACTCGGGTGGCCTGCGAGGTGGGCGATCCCCGCCACGAAACCATTGGTCATGGTGGGTTTTTCGGCCTCGATCAGATCGAGCGTCTCGGCGGCATCGGCGGCGTTGGAACACACCAATGTCGAGCCCGCGAGCAACGTGGCCAGCACCGCGAACGCGATCCCGCCGATCCAGAAGAACGGCGAGTTGCAGAACAGACTGTCGTCGGGGGACAGCCCGCGGATCTCGTTGAGGACCCTCTGATGCCCCAACAGGGATGCGTGCGTGTGCACCACGCCCTTCGGGGCGCTGGTCGAGCCCGACGTGTACACAATGGCCAGCGGATCCGAAGCGTCGACGTCGTGTTCCATCGCCTCGAGCAGCGTGGCGTCAATCATATTGTCGGGTTCGGCGTCGATCAGGACGCGGCGCAGCAGCGGCGCAGATCCCTGAACGTCGGCTAGCCGCGTTCGGTAATCGTGAGAGCGGAATGATGCTGTAGCAAGCAGGATTTCGGTGTCGCTGTCGACAAGTTGTACGGCGATCTCCGGAGCGGTCGCGAAGGTGGAGAACGGTATGACCACAGCGCCGATGCGCGCGGCGGCCAGCATGCCGACGACGAACGCCCCACCGTTGGGGTAGAGCAGTCCGACATGCGTGCCCTTTCCCGCGCCAAGGGCGATCAGGCCGCGTGCCAGTCGCGCCGACCGGCGGTCGGCCTCCGCGTAGCTGAGCCGCTCGGCGTCACACACCAGGAACGGG
>JAVXWV010000496.1:0-4301 GCA_032230775.1 Mycobacterium sp.
CGGAAGGAGGGAAGTCATGACCGACGCGAGGAGCAGCAGAAACAACAGCCACGATCCGCTCACCGTGCTGCATGGCGACGAGCTTCCGGTCCAGCCCGATCCGGCGTTCGCGGCCGGGCTGCGCGCACGCCTGGAATCCGCCGCGAATCTTTTTGAAACCCAACCCAATCGAACACAAGGAGTTGTCATGAGTGGCACCGACACGGCCATCGCCGAACTCAACGAGCCCGCGGCAGAACCGGCCGCCGCAACGGCTCCGCCACGTCCGGCGGCGCTGCCGTATCTGACCGTCGCCAACGCGCGCGACGCGATCGCCTGGTACGTCGACGCCTTCCGCGCGTCGGTGGTCGGAGATCCGTTCGAGATGGACGACGGCCGCATCGGGCACGCCGAGCTGGCAATCGCGGGCGGTGTGCTCTACCTCGCCGACGAGTACCCCGAGATCGGCCTGAAAGCGCCTGACCCGCAAGCGACTTCGGTGAGCCTGATGCTGCACGTCCCCGATACGGACGCGACACTGGAGCGGGCACGCGAACGCGGCGCCTCAGTCCAGCGGGAGCCATACGAGAACTACGGTTCGCGAAGCGCCACGATCGTCGACCCGTTCGGGCATCGCTGGATGCTCAGCGGGCCGGTGACCGGCGCCGCGGTGCCCATCCAGCACGGGGACGTCGGATATATCTCTGTGTGGACGCCCGACGCCGACCGCGCCGCGGCCTTCTACGGCCACGTTCTGGGCTGGACGTACGACCCGGACACCCATCAGGTCACCAACACCAAACAGCGCATCGGCATCTATTCCGTCGCAGGCCCACCCACCCTCTTCTGCTGCTATGCGGTCGCCGATCTGGCAGGCGCCCGGCAATCGATCGTGGACGGCGGCGGTACAGTCGATCAACTCGAGCAGTTCGACTTCGGCACGCTCAGTGGTGCCACCGACTCGCAGGGAACGTCATTCGGCGTCTTCCAGCCGAACCCCGGTCAGCCCCGCCCCGAGCTCAATGGCAGTGGGCCTGGCGAGGTTTCGTACATCACGTACGAGGTGACCGACTCGTCTGCGTTCAGGACGTTCTACAGCCGCGTGCTGTTCTGGACCTTCGAACCCGGCCGGATCAACGATGGTTGGCAGGTCGAGCAGAGCCATCCGATGGCGGGCGTCGCGGGCGGCAGCACCCAACAGGTCACCGTTCCGATGTGGACGGTGGAGGACATCGACGCCGCGGTGGCACGGGTCCGCGAGGCAGGCGGCACGATCATCGAGGAGCCGTCGCAGCAGGACTACGGGAAGTCGGCGCAGTGCACCGACGACCAGGGCACCCGCTTCTACCTCGGCGAGTTCTAATTGCGATTTGTGGAGCCGCACCGGCGCTCAGCGCCGGTGGCGCTCCACAAATCGCTAGAGGACGTCGGCGATCGGGGCGCCCGCGGCGATCTTCGAGCGGACCTTCATCACCTTGCCTGGCATACCGCCACCGACCACACCTGCGACCACGCCGTCGCGCTCGTAGAACGCCAGGAACTTGCGGCCGTCGTCCTCGACGACGTGCACGATGTCGTCGGCCTCGGGCTCGCCGAGGCACTGGATCTTCACGTCGTACTGGTCGCTCCAGAAGTACGGCACAGTGACGGTGGCTGGCAAGTCCTTGCCGAGTATCGCGGCGACCATGCCTCTGGCCTGGTCGGCGACATTGCTCCAATGTTCCACGCGCACTTGATGTCCGAGGGCGTGGCGCCACGACGCGACATCGCCGATCGCCCACACGTGCGGTGCGCTTGCCCGGCCGTGGGTGTCGCAGACGATGCCGTTGTCGATCTCTATTCCGCTGCCGTCCAGCCAGTCCGTGGCGGGGCGGGAGCCGATGCCGACCACGACGAGATCCGCATCGAGCTCAGTGCCGTCGGACAGCACCACCTTCTCCACCCTCTCGGTTCCGCCCACCTCGGCGACTCCCACGCCGCAGCGCACGTCCACGCCTTCGGCGCGGTGCAGCCGCGCCACCAGCTCACCGATCTGCTCGCCGAGGACCGACGCCAGCGGCGCAGGCTGCGGCTCCACCAGCACGACGTCGACCCCCATGCCTCGCATGCTGGCCGCCACCTCGCAGCCGATGAAGCCCGCACCGATGACGACCGCATGCCTGGCCGATCCGGCCTCCTCGCGCAGCCTCAGGCTCTCGTCGAATGAGCGCAGCACATGGATACCCGCCAGGTCCGGGAACGACGGAATGCGCTTGGGCACTAGGCCTGTCGCTATGATCAGCTCGTCGTAACCCAGCTCACTGGCATCGGCAAGCGTCACCGTCCTCACGTCGGTGTTCAACGAACGCACACCATTGCCGAGCAACACGGTGATCTCGTTCTCGGCGTAGAACTCAGCAGACTTGAGGGTGACGTCGTCCGTCTCGGCGCGCAGTACCTCCTTGGACAGCGGCGGCCGGTCGTAGGGCAGATGGTCCTCGTCGCTGACGATCGTGATCGGTCCGGTGTACTCAGAACGACGCAGCTGCTCCGCGGTTCGCGCAGCACCCAGCCCGCCACCGACGATGACGATGCCCCCACTATTAGTCACGTGGAGTTCTTACACGATCGGCGACCCGATAAGTACGCCACCCTGCGGTTGTAGCACCCTCACGGCCGCCGCTCGATGATGTTCGACAACACCACGATGCTCTCGCTGCGCTCGATATCGGCACTGGAACGGATGCGTTCCAGCGCCTCCTCCAGATGCCGCATATCGCGGGCAAGCACATGCAGCATGGCGTCCGACGTGCCCGTGACGGTTGCGGCGCTGACCACTTCGGGGATGTCCGCCCATGCCGCCCGAAGCTCGTCGGGGGCGATGGTGCCGTGGCAGAACACCTGTACGTAGGCCTCGGTGGTCCAGCCGAGCGCATTGCGGTCGACGACGGTGGTGAATCCGCGGATGACGCCGTTGTCGAGCATGCGGTCAACCCGCCGCTTGACGGCGGGAGCGGACAGATTCACCCGCTGGCCGATCTCGGCAAAAGTAGCCCTCGCGTGCTCCGCGAGCTCGGCAAGGATGCGCTCGTCGGTCTCGTCCAGACGGTCCATGATCACTCCTACGCAATAAACCGCCGTCATCGTACCCCTAGCGCAATAGATCGCACACATATGTGCAATGAGTGGCGATTGATTGCAAACTGAATCGCTTATACCGTCTATTCATGACGATTTCTGATGTCGCCGCCCTTGCGGCTCCGGGATCCGATGTCGCCGCAATGAAGCGTGCTTCATCTCCTCGCCACTACGCCATGACCGCCCCGACCTTCTTCGCCGTCGAGTACGCCATCAATCCGTGGATGGACACGTCGACGGCCGTCGACACCCACGTCGCAATGAATCAGTGGGAGACGCTGCGCCAGACCTACAAGGAACTCGGGCACACCGTCGAGTTGGTCGAGCCCGTGGCCGGCCTGCCCGACATGGTGTACGCCGCCAACGGCGGCCTGCTGGTGAACGGCAAGGCCGTGGTCGCCCGGTTCGCCTACCCGCAGCGCGCGGGCGAGTCCGCCGCCTACGCCGAGTGGATGGCCCGCCACGGCTTCGACCCTGCCGAGACCCGGCACGTCAACGAGGGCCAGGGTGATCTGCTCGTCGTCGGCTCAATCGTGTTAGCCGGATGCGGTTTCCGCACCGAGCGCAAGGCCCACGCCGAGATCGCCGCTCTGGTTGGCATGCCCGTGGTCAGCCTCGAGCTTGTCGACCCACGCTTCTATCATCTCGACACCGCGCTCGCGGTGCTCGACGACACCACGATCGCTTACTACCCACCGGCATTCAGTGACGAGGCACGCGCTCAACTGCTCGAGCTGTTCCCGGATGCCATCGAGGTCGGCAGCGCCGACGCGGATGTGCTCGGCCTCAACGCCGTGTCCGACGGCCTCAATGTCGTCCTGCCTGCCGCCGCGACAGGCTTCGCCGAGCAATTGCGCGATGCCGGTTTCCGGCCCATCGGTGTCGACCTCTCCGAGCTGCTCAAGGGCGGCGGATCCGTCAAATGCTGCACGCTGGAGGTATATCCGTGACCATGATTGCCACTGTCGCCGGAGGCGACAATCTGACACCCGTGACCACGGTAACGGACGCAGCTATCAGGGTCGACGAACACTACGTCGCCCACAACTACTCGCCGCTGCCGGTGGTGGCGGCCAGTGCCGAAGGCGCATGGATCACCGATGTCGAGGGCCGCCGCTACCTCGACTGCCTTGCCGCCTACTCGGCGGTCAACTTCGGGCACTGCCACCCGGAGATCATCGCCGCCGCGCATGCCCAGCTCGACA
>JAVXWV010000504.1:0-8073 GCA_032230775.1 Mycobacterium sp.
ATGGATCGCCCTTGACGCGCCTCGCCGCGGCCGAGTTCGTAGGCGCCTTCAAGTGCAGGAGCCAACGGCGGGCCGGGATCGGAGTCATATGAACGGGCAGCGAGTTGGAGGAAGGCGCCTAGCGCCATCTGAACCGCGCCCTCGATCCGTTGGCCCATCCGCCCGCTGAAGGCATCCGTATAGCTGGGCACCTCGATGGTGACGGCGGCCACAGTGCGTTCGGCGACCGCAGGCAGAACGGCCTGCAAAGCCGCCACGACCTGGTCGTTCAGGACCAGGCCGGTGAGCCGTCGGGTATCGGCTCCCACCGTGTCATCCATCAAAACTATTCTTTCCGAACAAATCAATATCGATCATTCACCCTGAATGGCCAAGAGTTTATACGTACGGATGAGCGATCGTGGTCTCATGACAACAACAGCACCCAGGGTCACCCCGATGGGCACGCTGCGCGACCGGTTCCTCCAGCTCGCCGAGCGGATCACCACACCGCTGGTCCCCGCCGACTACCTCGACATCATCGACCCGCTGCGCTCCGGCACCGAGCTGCGCGGCCGGATCGTGGCGATTCACCCCGAAACCCGCGACGCAGTGAGCCTGGTGATCAAGCCGGGCCGCGGCTGGCGCACCCATACGCCCGGCCAGTACATCCGCATCGGTGTCGATGTCGACGGCGTGCGTCAGTGGCGCGCCTATTCGCTGACCTCCGACACAGCTCGCGCCGACGGCTGCATCACGATCACCGTGAAGGCCATCCCCGACGGCAAGGTCTCAAACCACCTCGTACGACGCGCCACAGTCGGCACCATCGTCCAACTCGACCACGCCGCAGGAGAATTCACTCTTCCTGCCGTGGCGCCTGCCAAGCTCTTGTTCCTCACAGCGGGCAGCGGTATCACCCCGGTGATGGGCATGCTGCGCAACATGGCCGAGCACATCGACGACGTCGTGGTCGTCCACAGCGCCCCTACCCCCGACGATGTCATCTTCGGCGGCGAACTGCGCGTCCTCGCGCGCCAGGGCCGAATCCGCTTGATCGAGCAGCACACCGACACCGACGGCATGCTCACCACCACCGAACTCGACGCACTCATCGACGACCTTGCCGAGCGCGAGACCTGGGCATGCGGACCTACAGGCATGCTCGATGCCCTCGAGCGGCACTGGGACGACAACGGCATGCCCGAGCGCTTGCACACCGAGCGGTTCCGCCCCACCGTGGTGACCGCCGGTGAGGGCGGCACCGTCACCTTCACCAAGTCCGCAACAGTCCTCGACACCCCGGGCGACCAGACGCTGCTCGACGCCGGCGAAGCAGCCGGAGTCCTGATGCCGTCGGGATGCCGGATGGGCATCTGCTTCGGCTGCGTGGCACCGCTGCGCCAAGGAGCCGTGCGCGACCTTCGCAACGGCGATATCACCACCGCCGCACCCGGTGACGGCGTCCTGATCCAAACATGTGTGTCTGCAGCAGCGGGCACCTGCGACATCGACCTCTAAAGGAGCTCTCATGACCACTCTGCAACGCCAGCAGCACAATCCGATCGCCCACCTCAGCGACGACGACATCGAGACCCTCGGCCGCGAACTCGACGCCATCCGTCAACAGGTGCTCGACAGCCGAGGCGAGCGCGACGCCACCTACATCCACAACGTCATCGACTTTCAGCGCAAGCTCGAACTGGGCAGCCGCGGCGTGCTGCTGTTCTCGCTGTTTCCGCCTGCGTGGCTGGTCGGCACGGTCGGGCTGTCGGTCGCCAAGATCGTCGAGAACATGGAGATCGGCCACAACGTCATGCACGGCCAATGGGACTGGATGCGCGACAACAAGATCCACTCCACCACGTGGGAGTGGGACAACGCCTCCCCCTCCGACATGTGGAAGCACTCGCACAACGAAATCCACCACACCTACACCAACGTCGTCGGCAAGGACGAAGATCTCGGCTACGGCATCATGCGAGTGGACGAGGACCAACGATGGATGCCGTTCTACCTCGCACAGCCGCTGTGGAACTTCATCAACGCCTGCCTGTTTCAGTACGGCATCGCTGCCTACGACCTCAAGATCGGCAAGTACCTCAAGGGCAAGACAGACAAAGAAGAATTCCGACGCCAGGGCAAGAACGTGCTCCACAAGATCCGCCGACAGATGACCAAGGACTACGTGCTGCACCCGCTGCTGTCCGGGCCCTCGGCGGTCACGACACTGACCGCGAACCTGACCGCAAACCTGGTGCGCAATCTCTGGACGCACTCGGTCATCATGTGCGGACACTTCCCCGAAGGCGTCCAGACCTACGAGAAGAAATCGATCGACGGCGAAACCCGCGGCGAATGGTATCTACGTCAGATGCTCGGCTCGGCCAACATCAGCGGAAACCGGTTGCTGCACTTCATGACTGGCAATCTGTCCTTCCAGATCGAACACCACCTGTTCCCAGACTTGCCGAGCAACCGTTACCAGGAAATCGCCCCGAAGGTCGAAGAACTCTTCGGGCGCTACGGCCTGACCTACGTCAGCGGCCCGATGGTCAAGCAGGTCGGTTCGGCTTGGAAGAAGGTGTTCCGGCTCTCGCTGCCCAACGATGCCCTGCGCAAAGTGACGGCGGCGGTTAAGCCTGCGAACCTTACTCAGCTCGTCTTCCGCCCCTCGGCGGCCCGGGTCGACGCCACCGCGGCGTAGATACGCGCATCCCAGCCGGCCAGGTCCAGAGATGTCGATGAGCGCTTGCGCGAAGAGCATGATGTCGACGTCGACCTGGCCGGGGTACCGGGCAGGTTGCCGAGCAGTAGATCGGCCCCGATCCATTCTCGGCCAATTTCGACGGTCCGGGGATCGCGTCCGCAGTTGGCGATCACAAGGAGTTTCCCGTCCCGGGTGGTTCTGGTGTACGCCCAAATCTGCGGGTCCTCCGCCATCAGCGGCGCGAAGTCACCGTCCACCAGGACGGGCAATTCGTGGCGGAGTCGAATCAGCGCTTGGTAATGCGCGAAAACCGAATCCGTTGCGTCGATCTGGGCTGCGGCGTTCAGCCAGGTGTAGTTGGGGTTGACCGGCACCCATGGGTCACGGGTGGTGAATCCGGCATTCGGTCCCGTATCCCATTGCATTGGCGTGCGGGCGTTATCGCGGCTGATCTTGGCTAGACCGGCCAGCGCCGCGGTCTCGTCGCCGCCCAACTCGAGCACTTTCTTGTAGTAGTTCACGGCCTCGACGTCCTTGTGGTCCTGCGGATTTTGGAACGGGTAGTTCGTCATTCCGAGTTCCTCGCCTTGATAGACGAACGGCGTGCCACGCATGCCGTGCAGAACCGTGGCGAGTGCCTTCGCCGAGGCGGCCCAGTAGTCCGGGGCGTCGTCGCCGAACCGGGACACGACGCGCGGCTGGTCGTGGTTGTTCCAATACAGGCTGTTCCAACCGATTTCCGCCAATGCGGCCTGCCATCGATGGAGCGATTTCTTCAGGAGGGCCAAGTCGAGACCGAGGTAGTCGAACTTGTTCGTTGGACTGTGATCGACGAACACGTGCTCGAACTGAAAGACCATGTTCAGCTCACCCCGGGCCGGATCGGTGTAGAGCCGGGCTTGTTCGGGCGTCACGCCAGGCATCTCGCCAACCGTGATGAAGTCGCCCTCGCGGCGCCCGAAGACCTCGCGGGTCATCTCGGCGAGGTAGTCATGCACGCGCGGTCCGTCGGCGAAACCTCCGAGCGTCGGTGCGTCGGGCAGCCCGTCAATCTTGGAGATGAAATTGATGACATCCATCCGAAAGCCGTCGACACCGCGGTCGAGCCACCAAGCCATGATGTCCTGCACGGCCTTTCGTACCTGCGGATTCTCCCAGTTCAGGTCCGGCTGTTTACGGTCGAAGAGGTGCAGGTAGTACTGGCCGGTGGTCTGGTCCCACTCCCACGCCGATCCCCCGAAGAATGAGCCCCAGTTGTTCGGCTCGGCACCGTCACGGGCGTCGCGCCAGATGTACCAATCCCGGCTCGGGTTGTCGCGGGATGAACGCGACTCCACGAACCACGGGTGCTCATCCGAGGTGTGGTTGACCACGAGGTCCATCACCAGCTTCATCCCGAGTTCATGCACCTTGGCGAGCAGCGCGTCGAATTCGGCCAGGGTGCCGAAAAGTGGATCGATGTCGCGGTAGTCACTGATGTCGTAGCCGTTATCGGCTTGCGGTGAACGGTAAATCGGTGACAACCAGATCACGTCGACCCCGAGCGCCCGTAGATAGTCGAGCCGCCCGATGATGCCGCCCAGATCACCGAACCCATCGCCGTTCGAGTCGGCGAAGCTGCGGGGATAGATCTGGTAGACGACAGCAGACTTCCACCAAGCGGCGTCGCGTCGGCCGCCCGGAGTCACTTCCGCGTGCCAATGACGTTGCGGTACACCGCTACGTACTTGTCGATCATGGCGGCGACTGTGAAGCGGTCGGCGGCGACCTCGGCGATCTTGTGCCGGTCGAGCCCGCCGGCTACAGCGACCGCGGCCACCGCTGAATCGATGCCGGTGACCAGAAAGCCGGTGACCCCATGCGAGATCAGTTCGCCCATCGAGCCTCTCGCGTTGGCGATGACCGGTGTGCCACAGGCCATTGCCTCGACAACGCTGTAGCCGAAGGGCTCGTCGAAGTCGATCAGGTGGAGCAGCGCGTGTGCACCTCCCAATACTTCGGCGCGCTCGGATTTTTCGATGGCGCCGAGGTAGCGGACCTGCTCGCCGTCGACATGCGGCGCGACCTCATCGCGGAAGTACTCCTCGTCTTGGATGATC
The DNA here is from genome assembly GCA_032230775.1 of Mycobacterium sp. Classification (GTDB taxonomy): domain Bacteria; phylum Actinomycetota; class Actinomycetes; order Mycobacteriales; family Mycobacteriaceae; genus Mycobacterium. The sequence continues at coordinate 4,789 of JAVXWV010000504.1, forward strand.
CCGGCGATGTCGAGCCGGCGGCCACATCGGCGGGCGACCTCGATCGCTTGGGCAGTGCCCTTGTCGGGGTGGATCCGACCGAAGAACAGCAGGTGCTCGCCGGGGCTTGGGTGGATCGCGAACGCATCGATGTCGATGCCGTGGTGGATGGTGGCCGCGTAATGAAGATTCGGGTGGCGATCGGAGTCGCTGATCGATACGTACGCGCCTGCGCTGTCGTAGCGCTCGTAGACCGGAATGATCCGGTCGGACGAGAACCCGTGGATCGTGGTGACCACCGGTGTGGTCACGAGATCGCTGTACGTGAGTGGCAGGAAGTCGAACCCGTTGTGGATGATGTCGAAGTCGCCGGCGCGCTTGAACACGGACGCGATGTGCAGGCACTCTGCGACCTTGGCGTCGATCGTCGCGTCCTCAGACCAGCCAACCGGCGCGGTTGCGTGCAGGCTGGCCGTGGTGATCGAGTCTGCAGTGGCGAACAACGTGACGTGGTGGCCTGCCGCCACCAACCCCTCGGCGAGTAACGAGGCGAACTGCTCCCAGGGCCCGTAGTGACGGGGCGGTGTCCTCCACGCGATCGGCGCCAGCACGGCGACCCGAATCGGGTCGTCAGCCTCGCCTTGGATGGGAATGTGTTCAGGCTACCTGCACCCCATTTAGGCTGGCAGCCAGTCTCTTGGTGAACCGAGCGCACCTGCACTCCGACCGACGATGGAAGGCAACCCAATGACGGACGGCCAAACCACCACGCACGCGGAACTTTTCGACCTGACCGGCAAATCCGCCCTCGTCACCGGCGGCACCAGGGGTATCGGCATGATGATGGCCCGCGGTCTCCTGCAGGCAGGCGCGCGCGTCGTCATCAGCTCCCGCAAGGCCGATGCATGCGCGCAGGCCGAGGAGCAGTTGTCCGAGTTCGGTGAGGTGCGAGCCATTCCCGCAGACCTTTCCCGGCACGACGAATGCCTGCGCCTCGCCGACCTCGTCACTTCCGACTCCGACGGACTTCACATCCTCGTCAACAACGCAGGAGCTACGTGGGGCGAGCCGCTGGAGAGCTTCCCGGACTCGGCGTGGGACAAGGTGCTCGACCTCAATCTCAAGTCGCCCTTTTGGCTCATTCAGGCGCTGCTACCCGCGCTCCGGCGGGTGGGCACGGCCGACGATCCGTCACGGATCATCAACGTCGGCAGCATCGATGCCATCCACGTCAGTCGGCTGCCCGTGTACTCCTACGCGAGTAGCAAGGCGGCGCTACATCAGCTGACGCGGGTGCTCGCGCGCGAGCTGGGTCCGCAGCACATCACCGTGAACGCGGTTGCGCCTGGACCGTTCCGGTCGAAGATGATGGCGGCGACGCTCGACGCCTTCGGCGACGCGATCGCGGCAACGTCTCCGCTTGGTCGAATTGGACACGACGACGATATGGCCGGTATCGCAGTGTTCCTTGCCAGCCGTGCGGGCTCCTACCTCACCGGGACGATCATCCCGGTCGACGGCGGCATCGCCACAACCGCCACTGGGAGCTCTAACTAGGTCCGTGACAGATGGCCGCCAGGAGTGCCAGCATGTCACCGGTGAGCATCAGCGAGCAGCGTTCTGTTTCACGACGCGAAGCCCTCAAATATGCAGTCTCCGCGCCGGTTTTATTGAGCCTAGGAACAGTGGCCGCGACACTCGGCGCGCGGAAGGCATCGGCCGCGAACATGAGGCTGATCGATTTTGCGGAGCGGTTGGTCCCGGCGGATCAGATCAAATCGGCGGGCTATGACGGGGCACTCGTCTATGTGTCCGAGTTACGGCCGGGCGCAGACTTCGATTTCAAGCCCGTTACCCGCGAGTATGCGGATGCGCTACGCGCGGCGGGTCTTCACGTCGTCAGCTGCTACCAGTACGGAAAACCAGGTTGGCCTACGCCGTCGGACTTCACCCGCGGGTACGACGGCGGCGTAGCAGACGCTCAGACAGCTCTGCGGCTGCACGCCGCTGCCGGTGGCCCGGATTCGGCGCCGATCTTTTTCAGTGTCGATGAGGACATCGACCTCAACACCTGGAACAGCCTTGCTGTCCAATGGTTTCGAGGAATCAACTCGATACTGACCGTGAACCGCACCGGCATCTACGGGCACGCGAAAGCGTGCGGATGGGCTGTCCGAGACGGTGTGGTCGGGCGCTCAACCACTGAAGGAAAGTCGTGGGCATGGCAGACGAGAGCGTGGTCTGATGGCGCGCGCGAGCCCGCGGCCGTGCTCTATCAGTATGTGATCGTCACCGCCGCCGACCCGGGTGTCGCCATGGGCGGTACCCACGTGGATGTGGACGAAGTTCTCGCGGCCGATTTCGGCCAGTGGGACCTTGGGAGGTAGATGCTCAGTTGCACCCGGCGGCGTTGACCCATCTGCCGTTGTAACTGACGCATCCGGTCACATTCGGTGGCGGCGGCGGGTCGTACGGCATCGGGGCGTAGTAAGCGGGCGGCGGAACATAGGGCGCGACCGCGTCGGCGACGTTGGCGCAGCCGCTCACCTGGACACGACGCCCTCCGCTGACGCATACGTCGGCGTTGGCGACACCCGTTGGCTGGATGCTAAGGATCGCGCCGGGGATGGCGGCGATTGCGAGGGCGCTGGCTGCCGTGACGGTCCATGACCGCTTCCACTGAGTCATGTCGGATGTCTCCTATGAACCCAGTGGAGACGCGGCCATGTCGCAGCGGCTTCTCAGGTCGGTGAGCGGCTGGCGTATGCCGTTGATCTCGGATTCGACCTGCGGATGGGCGTCCATGTAGGTCTGGACGCGGTCGTGGATCTCCTGGTTGGGCTTCCCACGAAGGCTGGTGAAGAAGTCGTTGACGTCCGGATGGCTGAACAGATAGTCCCCCATCGCCGTTCCGACGGTTCCCGACGCCACCGCCAGGTCACCAGCGGTGCAGTTGGGCGGCGGTACGGCGGGTCCGGGTTCAGCAGTGGCAATCGAAGCGCCCCCGAACAGCATTGCGCCTGCACCGATCACCCCGACTATTGCGCCGCGAAGACTACGACCTGACACCAACATGGAAACCCCTTCACTCGGTGGTCGGACGACCATCGGCCCTGCAAGCCAACCACACCCATGGCAGTAATTGTCGCGAGTAGCAATTTCGTGCCCAGCCGCGTCGGTCCACCGCCTAGCGGCGCCAAGATTCCCTAACCCTGGGTCGACAGTGGGCGGGCGCCCAACTCGATCCGAACTGCGAAATCCCGCGTCAGGCGGCCGGTGAGCAAACCCCGATGCCTTACCCGGCGG
>JAVXWV010000567.1:0-8395 GCA_032230775.1 Mycobacterium sp.
TGCGCCAGTGCCTGCCGCAGCAGCCTGCCGGACTCCTCGCGGTCCGGGTCGCGTCGCAGCAGCATGCCCTTGGCGAATGACAGCTTGTCGCCGCTTCGGCGCGGCAGAACGTGCAGGTGGACATGCAGCACGGACTGGAAGGCGGCTTTGCCGTCGTTGATGACGACGTTGTTGCCGTCGGCGTGCAGCCCGGACTGGCGTGCGGCCCTGGCGATGCGCTGGCCGATGGTCACCATGGCCGCGACAGTCTCGGGCGGCGAATCGGTCAGGTCGACGGTGTGGCGCTTGGGGATGACCAGGGTGTGGCCGCGGGTGAACGGGCGAATGTCGAGGATGGCCAGGTAGTCGTCGTCCTCGTAGATCCGGATGGCCGGAGCCTCACCGGCGACGATGGCGCAGAACACACAGGACATCCCGCCACGTTAGCGGCTCAGCTGCCGACGTTTTCCTTCGCCCACTCGGCCATGCGGCGGTCGCGTTCCTCGGGGGAGACGTCTTCGACGCGGGTCATCACGGTCCAGCGCTGGCCGAACGGGTCAAGGATCGACGCGAACCGGTCGCCGGTGACGAAGGTCTGGGCGGGTTCGCGGATGGTGGCGCCGGCCTGGTCGGCCTTGGCGACGACGCCGTCGACGTCCTCGCAGTACAACGCGACGGAGTGGGTGGCCCCGGCCTTCGGGTCCGGCGCGGCGATTTGATACGCCTCGGCGGGGTCGCCGAGTTGCAGCCGCCCATTGCCGAAGTCGAGCTCGGCGTGCGCCACCGTGCCGCCCGGGCCGTCCATCCGGTCGACGAGCTTGGCGCCGAACACCGAAACGTAGAAGTCGATCGCGGCGGATGCGCCGTCGATGCACAGGAACGGGGTCAGGCTGGTGTAGCCCTCCGGGATTGGCTTGACAGTCATGTCCGCCAGTTTCGTAGCCCCGTTCTGATGGGCGCTTGGAAAAACGCGACACTATCCACCGTTACGCTGACCCGCGTGCACGACGAAGACGGGACATACGTCATCCGCATCAACTGGTCCTAACTAGCCTGACTTGCATGGGCGCTTGGAAAAACGAGACACACACAGAGCCCATTCGCGGCGTCGTCGGGCGCGCCGACAGCACCTCTGCGTTTGACCTCGATCGGTGGGCGCCCTCGGACGCGACGGCCCGGTTCGTCGAACACTTCTGGTCGGTGTGCTGGGACCTGCGCCAGCAAGGGCCCTTCGACAGCACGGTCATCACGTTTCCGTCGATGCACATCACGCACGAGTGGGGCGATGACGGCCCGCGCCACGGTTTCCCGCTGCCGAACACTCTGGTTCACGGCGTGGTGGAACGCGTATTCCACACCACCATCAGCGAGCGGGGCCGGGTCGTCGGCGCACGCTTCCGGCCGGGCGGATTCACCGCGCGGTTCGATCGCGACGCTGCTGCCTTGACGGGGTGCGTCCAGCCGATCGACGACGAGTTATTCGGCGGGCCAATCAATCTCGACGACGACGTCGATGCGGTCTCAGCCCGGCTCGATGAGCTCATTGGCGCGCATTCCGGCGAGCTTGATCCGACCTATGTGTCACTGACGGCACTGGTCGACCGGATCCGCGACGACGATCGGCTGCACCGGGTGGAGCAGGTGATGCAGCACTCGCCGTGGAGCGCACGCACCACGCAACGCGTATTCCGCCGCTACATCGGCGTGCCGGTCAAGTGGGTGCTGTGCCGTTACCGGTTGCAGCAGGCCGCGCTGGAGATCGAAAGCAGTCCCGGCGTCGACCACGCCGACCTGGCGGTTCGGCTGGGCTGGTACGACCAGGCCCATTTCATCAACGACTTCCGCACAATGCTTGGCAGTACTCCGGGCGAATATGCCGCCGCGCACGGTAGGTAGGAGAAGACGTGGATAGTCGTGAGCTTGCCTTCGCAGGCGCCGCTCAGCAGGCCAGGATGCTCGCGGACGGGATTGTTACCGCGCCCGAACTTGTGGAGCTGTACCTGGATCGCATCGCCCGAGTGGACCGCGAGTTGCGCTCGTTCCGCGTTGTTCTCGCCGACTCGGCCCGTCAAGAGGCGGGTATTGCGCAGGACCGGTTGAACGCAGGCGAACGGCTGCCGCTGCTCGGCGTTCCCATCGCGATCAAGGACGATGTCGATGTCGCAGGCGAGGCGACGACATACGGCACCTCGGCGCACGGCCCGGCACGAACCGAGGACGCCGAGGTGGTGCGACGGCTGCGCGAGGCGGGCGCGATCATCATCGGCAAGACTGCGGTGCCGGAGATGATGGTCTGGTCATTCACCGAGACCATCACGTTCGGCGCGACGCGCAATCCGTGGAACACCGACTACACTCCCGGCGGCAGCAGCGGTGGCAGCGGCGCGGCGGTGGCGGCCGGTTTGGCTCCGATGGCGCTGGGTTCAGACGGCATGGGTTCGATTCGGATTCCGTCAACGTGGTGCGGGCTGTTCGGAATCAAGCCGCAGCGGGATCGAGTGCCGCTCGCACCGCACGACGACGCCTGGAACGGACTGAGTGTGAACGGCCCGTTGGCGAGGTCGGTGGAAGATGCCGCGCTGTTCCTGGACGTAACGGCTCCCGGCAATGGCTTCGTGGCCGCAGCCAAACGGCCGCCGGGGCAGCTTCGGATTGCGTTGAGCACCAAGGCGCCTCCGGGTTTGATTGTGCGAGTTGGCCGGGCGCAGCGGGCCGCCGTCGAAGAGGCCGGAGCACTGCTGCGTGAACTCGGCCACGAGGTGATCGAGCGTGACCCGGACTATCCGCCGTCGGCGGTTTATGGACACGCCCTGCCGCGCTACTTCCGGGGCGTTTACGACGATGTGAAGGCGCTCCCGCACCCGGAGCGACTGGAAGCCAGGACCCGCGCATTCGCGAGGATCGGTGGCCTGTTGTCGGATAAGCGGATATCGTCGATCAGGGGAGCGGAAAGCATAGCGGCCGAGCGGATTCAGTCGATCTACGACGACGTCGACGTGGTGGTCACACCGGGTACCGCGTTGGGTCCCTCGCGCATCGGGGCTTACCAGCGGCGAGGGGCGATCTCCACGCTGGCGTTGGTAACCGCGCGTGTGCCGTTCCAAGCGATGCTCAATGTGACTGGTCAGCCGGCAGCGGTGGTGCCGTGGGATCTGGACGGCAAGGGTGTGCCGACGTCAATCCAGCTGGTGGGCAGGCCGTTTGACGAGGCCACGCTTCTGTCGCTGGCCGCGCAGATCGAGCAGGCGCGACCGTGGGCACAGCGCCGCCCGCCGGTTTCCTAACTGCCGCGAGCGTGCGTGTCTGCACGCAACACGCCGAGCTAATGTGGCATTTTGTGCACGCTCGCCGCAGCCTTAGTCCATCGCCTCGGCCATCGCGACGTGACCCTCAAAACCAAGCTCTGTGGCCATCTTTCGGTAGCGATCGCGCCATTGCCGATAGTTGGGATTGTCACCCTCAGCGCGGGCCAGCAGCGCACGCATACGCAGCAACGTGATTTCGTTCAATACGAAGCCGGCGTCGGTCGGCATAGACGACAACCGCTCGACAGCCGCGCAGGCGGTGGCAAGATCCGGACCGCTACCGCGTTGCAAGAGCGCGTCTACGAGAACACTGGTCGTGAACGCCGTCCAAATCACACTGCCCGATCGGAACTGGTCGTCGAGAATTTCGCTCGACAGTTCGATGGCGCCGTCAAGGTCACCCGATCGCAGCTTCTCCTTGGCGACGTGAATGTTCGCTATTGCCAATGGCGGTAGGGCGAATCGCTCACTCATTGCCCTTTGGCGGGTCTTCTCGAGTAAATCGAGGCCCGTCTGGTGGTCGGTGCCAGCATGGTGGACGAGAATGACTCCTCGTGCAGTTTGCGCGAGGTCGAGCGCGAGATCGTCGCCGGATTGCTCGGCGACTTCCAGAGCCTCCGCCGTGTCACGCAACACCACGTCGTCGCTGACGAACACGCCGTAGGGAATCGCGAAAAGGTAGGTGTACCAAACCGATCCAGACATCGTCGTAGCGTCCATGCCACGAGACCACGCGATCGCCTGCTCAACGTCCTCGCGCCAGCCTGGCATGCCCAGGCACCACCGAGCGTGGGCGCGAGCAGCCGTAGCGCTTGCTAGGGGTGAGCCGACGAGCAAATTGCCCTTGGTCAGGTCACCGTCGGCGAGTTCGATAACACGGTCTGCCAGTCGCAGCACCTCAGCCATCTCGGCGGTCTCATTGAACGCAACGATTGCAGCGAAAGACAACGCGACAGTCAACAATGGGTCGCCAATGTCGTCCAGGAGGCGCACGAGCTCGGCGCTGATGTCGGCCGCTTCCCGATAGTGCGCGTTCATGTTCTTGGCGATCAACAGGCCCGCCATGCCGAAGGCCAGCGACCGCTGATCTCCAGTGGCCGCGCATAGTTCGCTCAGCTCGTTGAATCCCGGATCGCCGCTCATGCCGCCCACCCGCCAGGCGGTTCCCGACAACAGCGTTCTCGGTCCGATCCGCATCTGCGTGCGATTGGGATCGTCATCGGGCAGCCTGTCGGCCACTTGCCGTGCTCGCTGCCAACTGATCTGGGCGGCATCGATGTCTCGATTCGTCAGCCAAGATCCAGCGCGCATGTGGAAGTCGAATGCCGCGTGCAGATCGCCTGCCGCCTCAAGATGCTCGGCGATCAGCGCGGCGTCCTCGTCGGCAGTTCCGCGGGACTGGATCGCCTCGGCCAGGCGTCGATGCAATTGCGCGCGATCGGATTTCAGCTGTGACTCGTAGGCGACCGTGCGGATCAGGGGGTGGCGGAACCCGTACTCGGCGCGTGGAGTGAACCTGACCTGTTCAACGAGCTGTGCCTCGACCAGCGACTCCACGTCGACAGCGCGGGCGAGGCCACTCAGCAAGTCGGCGTCGAAGCGGGACCCGATGACAGCGGCGGCGTTCAGGGTCTGTTTGGCTTCGGAGCTCAGCCGATCGATGCGAGCGCCGATCGTCGCCTGCAATGTGGCAGGCACGCATGCGTCACCGATCCCGCCGTGGAGCCGATAGGCGCCGAAATCACCGTGCAGCACGCCGCGCTCGGCCAGATCGCGCACCATCTCCTCGAGGAAAAATGGATTGCCTGCAGCTCGTGCGGACAACTGTGACGCCAACTCGGCGACCGACGGATTCGATCCCAGCAGTTCGGTCGTCAGTGTCGATGAGTGCACATCGCTGAGTGGCCGTAGCGAGACGGCCTGCGAATCGGGTACTCGGCTGAGCACGCCGCCATACTCGGGGCGGTACGTGATCAACATCAGCGCCGGGATGTGAGCGATGATCGCGAGGAAGCCCGCGAGCAACGATTCGCTGGCCTCGTCGATCCAGTGCGCGTCCTCAACGACGTAGACCCCAGGCTGGTCGCGCGCAAGCGAGGCTGCGTTGATCAGCGCGGTCAGCCTACGACGCCGCGCGTCGGCCGCGACGTCGGGCAGCGCCACCGCAGCGTCGCGGATACCAAGCAGATCATCGAGCAGGACGAGGGTGTCTGGGTCCGCGTCCGGGAACTGATTGTGTGCAAGCAAGCGAGCTGCGTCACCGTCGAGTTCGTCGATTCCCATTGCCGCCCGCAAGAACCGGGCTATGACGCGAAACGGAACATCGGTGGCATGCGACTCGCAGTATGTGGTGTACACCGGCAGGCCCCGGCCGGCGGCGATGGCGGTGACTTCGCGGACGAGTCGACTCTTGCCGATTCCCGGTGACCCCACGATGTTGACGACACAACCGCCGCCGCCGGTCGTCGCCTCGTCAAGGATTCCCGTCACGGTGTTGAGCTCCCAGGCGCGCCCGATGAGCTTGGACTCGCCTCGTCGACTCGGCCTACGCCCGTCCGTCGACAACAATCGGCGGACGGGCACGGGTTCGTCTGTGCCCTTGATATGGGCCAGCTCAGGCTCGCCTAGGCCGACGGTGTTTTCGACAAGCCGAGCGGTCGACTCGCTGAGCATCACCCCGCCCGGCGGTGCGATCGACTCCATACGCTGTGCCATGCCGACTTGGTGACCAATTGTTGTGTAACTGGCCGTGCTGGAGCCGATTTCGCCTGCGACCACCTGGCCGGAGTTCAATCCAATTCGCAGCTTGAGCGTTGTTCCGACTTCCGTCTGGATGTCCAGCGCTGCCATACATGCACGGAACGCATGGTCTTCCAAGGCGGTTGGAGCGCCGAACACCGCCATGATGCCGTCGCCCGTGAACTGGCTCAGAGTTCCGCCGTAGCGCTTCACCACGGCTGTGGAACGGTCGAGCAATTCGGCCATGATCTCGCGTAGGCGTTCCGGACCTTCCGCCGCGGCGATGTCCATCGAGCGGACGACATCGGCGAAGAGCACTGTGACTTGCTTGTACTCCGCAGGCGGCTGGGTCGACTCGATCGGCGCGCCGCAGGCATCACAGAACCGGGCGCCTGCTCGCGGCTCGCACCCGCACGTCCGGCATGTCACTGCCGCGGTCATCTATAACCCCCCGGGATGTGTTGCTGAACTGAGGATAGGGGTCTGCAACGTCCGCCGGATCGTTATTGACGTGCGGTTATGGCTTCCCGCCATGCCGCAAGCTTGTCGGCGAAGCGCATGGTCTGGGCAGGGCTGGTCGATGGCAGCCGCTGGTACTGAAGATCCGGTGCGACGCGGACCAGTCTGTTGAAGTTCTTCTCGGCCGCGGCGCCGTTGAAGATCACGCGGGTGATCTGGGGATGACGTTCGAAGAGCTGGCCGAAGTCGTTGGGCACCATGCTGTCCGGCTCTACCGCCGCGTCTAGGCTCCCGACGCGCCTGCATGACCGCAGTACGTCCCACACCGCAACACCGTGGGCCGTCAGCGCGACAGTGCGATCGGCATAGGGACCGTCGGCGGCGAACCCGAAGATCTCGCCCATGATCCTCCAGAACGCGTTTCGCGGATTGGCGTAATACTCGTGCGCGCCCAGCGACATCACGCTCGGCATGTTGCCGAGGATCAGCACGCGCGCACCGTCGTTGATGATCGGCGGCAGCCCGTGCAGCAGCGGCGTGGTCACGAATGCAAATACTGCCCCTTGGTGGCGGTATACGTTGGGGCCGTGGCCGAAGACGCTGACATCGAAAGCCTGCTCGACGGTCTCGAAGGACAGGCGCGCACCGAACGGGCAGAACTCATCCGATGGCTGCTCGGCAAGGGCTTTACTGTCGACCAGATTCGGGGCGCCGTCTCACCGATGCTCCTGCCTGCGGGTCGCATCGTCGGCGATGACGGTCAGAGGGTGTCCGCCCGTCAGATCTGCGATGAAACGGGCATCGATCTGGAGCTGCTCCAGGCGATCCAGCGCGCACTCGGCATGCCAAGGGCCGACGATCCCGACGCGGCCATCCTGCTGCGGGCCGACAGCGAAGCCGCGGCCCGCGCAAAGGTCTTCATCGACATGGGCCTGAGCCGCGAGCAGGTGATCGCCGTGACACGGGTGCTCGGCCACGGTCTCGAGCAGACAGCGGAGGCCATGCGCCAAGTCGTCCTCGAGGCCGTCATCCAACCCGGTGCCACTGAACTACAGCTCGCGCAGGCTTACGAGGGCTTGGTGCAGCAGGTGTCGCCGCTGCTCGGCCCATTGTGCGAGGACGTGTTGCGGGTGCAGCTGCGGCACACGTTGGAGACCGAGGCGGTAAGTGTCGCCGAGAGGGCCGCAGGCACGCTTCCCGGAGCGCGCAATATCTCAGTCGCGTTTGCCGACCTCGTCGGGTTCACCCGCCTCGGCGAGGCTGTCCCGCCGGAAGAGCTGGAAAACCTGGCCAGTCGGCTGTCCAACCTCGCTCACGACGTCGTCTCGCCACCGGTGCGGTTCATCAAGACGATCGGCGACGCGGTGATGTTGGTCAGCACGGACCCGGTTGCACTACTGCGGACGGCGCTGGAACTTCTCGCCGCTGCAGAGAAATTCGACGATTTTCCGCAACTGCGGATTGGGCTCGCATCCGGATGCGCCGTCAGCCGCGCAGGCGACTGGTTCGGCAGCCCCGTGAACCTGGCCAGCCGGGTGACCGGCGTCGCGCGCCCCGGCACGGTGCTGGTCTCCGAATCGGTCCGGGAGGCGATTGGATCGGCCGACGGCTTTTCGTGGTCCTTCGCGGGCGGCCGCCACCTCAAAGGCGTCAAGAGCGAAGTGAAACTGTTCCGCGCTCGCGTGGCCACCGAGGATTAGGTTGACGCTGTGGCTGACGTCGATATCGAGGCGTTGGGCCTGCTTGACGGTCTCGACGACAAGACCCGAGCGGAGCGAGCCGAGCTGATCCCGTGGCTGCTTGACCAGGGTGTCACCGTCCAACAGATCCGCGGTGCGTTCGCGCCCATGCTGCTGGCCTCACGCCGGATGCTCGGCGACGACGGGACATATGTTTCCGCGAGGGAGGCAAGC
>JAVXWV010000575.1:0-8131 GCA_032230775.1 Mycobacterium sp.
CACAGAAATCCCGGATAGATCCGGTAACCCCTAAGCAGGCCTCGCTGCTGACGAAGTTCTTCTACCGGGTGGCCAAGCGCCGGTTCGGTGAGGTGCCAGAGCCGTTCGCCGTCGCCGCCCATCACCCCCGGCTGATGCTGGCCAACATCGTGCACGAGGGCATGCTCGGCTCGGCATCGAAGAAGTTGCCTGTCAGTGTGCGCGAGCTGGCGGTGTTCTGGACCGCCCGCACCGTCGGATGTTCGTGGTGCGTGGACTTCGGCTCGATGCTGATCCGACTCGAGGGGCTCGACGTGGAAAGGCTCAAGTCCGTGGACGAGTATGCAACTTCTCCGCTTTTCACCGACGACGAACGGGCCGCGATCGCCTACGCCGACGCCATGACCACCGACCCACACACCGTCACCGACGAACAGGTCGCCGACCTAAAACGCCGATTCGGCGACGACGGCGTGGTCGAGCTGACCTACCAGATCGGCGTCGAGAACATGCGGGCCCGGATGTACTCGGCGCTGGGCATCACCGAGCAGGGATTCAACTCCGGTGATGCGTGCCGGGTTCCGTGGGCGACGGAGGATTCCGGGCAAGCGGCGAGCCGGTGAACTTGTCCGGGTTGGCGATATCCCATATGGCGCAGACCTTTCCGTCGCGCACCGTCATCGCCGTCACCCGCGGCGTCATAGCCGGATAGCCGTCGCGGGCGGGGCTCCCGCCGGTGTAGCTCCCGAGCTGGCCGTTGACCATTGCCAGCTGATTCGCCGACAGCCACCCCGGACCGTAGCGACGGGCAAGGCCGAACAGGAACCGCGCCACCTTGTCAGGACCGTGGATGACGCGCGCAGCGGTCGGCGCCCTGCGGTTGGAGTCGCCGGTGAACGTGACCTCCGGATGCAGAAGGCGCACAACGGCTTCCATGTCGCCGTCGGCAAGCGCCGCCATCAGTGCGCCCGCCACCTCGTTGTGGGTGGCGTCGGCGGCCGACGAAGGAGCGGACGCGACCGCCCGTCTAGCGCGAGAGGCAAGCTGGCGGGCCGTCGCATCGCTGACGCCGAGCACCGACGCGATCTCACCGAAGGGCACGGCGAACCCGTCGTGCAGCACGAACGCCACCCGCTGATCGGGGTTGAGCCGCTCCAGCACCACCATCGCGGCGAAGCGGGCGTCCTCACCGGCGACAACAGCGGCGAGCGGGTCGTCGCCGTCGAACCCTGTCACCACCGGTTCGGGTAGCCATTCTCCGACGTAGGTCTCGCGGCGCTTGGCCGCTGAGCGCAGCCGGTCCAGGCTCAGCCTGCTGACTACCGTCGTCAACCACGCCCGCAGATCGGCGACGGGCTCGGCCGTGCGGTCCCACCGCAGCCACGCGTCCTGCACGGCGTCCTCGGCGTCGGCGACGGTGCCGGTGAGTCGGTAGGCAACGGACAGTAGGTGTGGCCGCAGCTCCTCGAACTCATCGACCCGCGTGCTCGCGGTCATGGGCCAAGTCTAGTTTCCGCGTTCACAGCGCTTCCCCAGTACCAGGTACGACAGACCCTGCACAAACGTATATTTCCGCTCATGGCAACCACGGACCCGCCAGCACCTGCCGTCGGCGATAAGGGCCTGCAGGCCGGGGCGCTCGGTCTCGTCGGCAACGTGGTCATTGGCCTGTCCGCCGTAGCGCCCGCCTATAGCCTGGCCGCCACCCTGGGCTTTGTCGTGCTCAAAGTTCAGGACAAGGCGCCTGCGATGTTCGTGCTGGCGTTCATCCCGATGCTGTTGGTCGCCTTCGCGTACAAGGAATTATCTCAGGACACCCCCGACTGCGGCACCACGTTCACGTGGGGCACCAAGGCGTTCGGGCCGTGGATCGGGTGGATCGGCGGTTGGGGCTTGGCGGTTTCGGCGATCATCGTGCTGGCCAACGTCGCGGAAGTCGCCGCGATCTATCTGTTCAAATTCCTCGGCCTCGAAGACCTCGCTGAGAATCTGTTCGCCAAGGTGCTGCTCGGGTCGTTCTTCATCGTCGGCATGACGCTTGTCAGCGCACGCGGCATCGTGGTCTCCGAGCGGGTGCAAAACGTGTTGATCGCCGTCCAGTTCGGGGTGTTGATCATCGTCAGCATCATTGCGCTGATCCGGGTGTTCGCCGGAAACGCCGGGGCGCAGGCGATCACACCGAAGTTGTCCTGGCTGTGGCCCGGCGGGCTTGATGCGTCGTCGATCGCCGCCGCCATCATCCTGTGCATCTTCATCTACTGGGGCTGGGACGCGTGTCTTGCAGTTGGCGAGGAGACGAAGGATCCTGGCCGAACCCCGGGCATCGCGGCCGTCATCACCACACTGATCCTCGTATGCACCTACGTGCTGGTGGCCTATGCCGTGCAGTCGTTCGCCGGGTTCGGCGAGGTCGGAATCGGTTTGAAAAACGCAATGAACACCGACGACGTTCTCACCGTCCTCGGCAAGCCGGTCGCAGGCAGCATCGCGGCATCCTTGCTCCTTCTCACGGTGTCGATTTCAGCGCTGTCCTCCACGCAGACCACCATCCTGCCGACCGCCCGCGGAACCCTGTCGATGGCGGTGTACGAGGCGATTCCGAAGCGATTCTCCAACGTCCACCCGCGATACATGACTCCGGCATTCGGCACCATTGTGATGGGGCTGGCCGCGCTGTTCTTCTATCTTCTGCTGACATTCCTGAGCGAGAACGCACTCGCCGACTCGGTCGCCTCACTGGGTCTGGCGGTCGCGTTCTACTACGGCATCACCGCCTTCTCGTGCGTGTGGTACTTCCGCAAGACGCTGTTCTCGTCGGCGCGAAACCTGTTCTTCCGCGGCATCTTCCCGCTTCTGGGCGGCATCGCGATGGCGTGGGCGTTCGGCTGGAGTGCCAAGGACATGATCAAGCCCGACTACGGCTACACCGCGTTCGGTCCGATCGGCGGCGTGTTCGTGCTTGGCGTCGGAATGCTGGTGCTCGGGATCCCCCTGATGCTGGCCTGCTTCGCCTTCGGCACCAAGCGGTTCTTCCGAGGCCAGACGCTCAACGCCAACACCGAAGTAAAGGTCCCGGACGTCTTCTAATTAGCCGCCGAGCCATCGTCATTCGCACGCGTTCATGGCGGCGTCGACGGTCGCCTCCAGGAGTGCGTCGTCCATCGGACCGACGGCGGGCAGCACGGCACGCAACAGCAGCGGGCCGGTCAGCAGGTCCGACACGATGTCCGGGTGCTCGACCGGTGCGATCTCACCTCGGTCCACGGCGCGCGCGAGCATCGCGAGGACCGAACGCCTGCGCGGGGCCATGAACCGCTCGTAGAACACGGTCCCGAGGTTGTCGTCGGCGGTGAAATCGCTGAGTACGCCGGCCAACCCGGCCTTGATCACCGGATGAGAAAAGAAGTCGCGCTGCAGCTGCTGCAGTAGCAGCAGATCGCGGCGCAGCTGCCCGCTGTTCGGCGCGGGGTCGGATCCGAATTGGCTCACCAGCAGCCCGACCACCAGTTCGCCTCGCGTTTTGGCCCGACGGTAGATCGCCGCGCGGGTGGTGCCTGCGAGCTTGGCGACGCGATCGATGTTGACGGCTGCATAGCCGTCTGACAGCAACACCGACTTCGTCGCGTCGGTGATCGCGGTGTCCAATGCGTTGTCGCGCGGGCGACCTCGAAGAGCTGGCATCTGTGTTGGGCAGCCTATCCGTTTGACCAATTAACGATGCACACTGTATCGTAAATGGCATGAAAGAAATCTGGGTGTTCGGAGCAACTGGCCTGAGTGGACGCGGAGTCACTCGCGAACTGGTCGACCGCGGTGCCGATGTCGTTCTCGTCGGGCGCGATCAGGACAAGCTGGCGTCCGTGTCGGAATCCATTGGCGGGTCCCCGAGTACGCGCGTGGTCGCTGACCTCGCGGAGTTGATCAGGCAGGTCCACGTCGAGAAGCCGGGCGTCGTGGTGAACGCGGTCGGCCCATACAGCGCAACGAGCTTGCCTCTAGCCCGGGCCTGCATTGCCGCCGGAGTGCACTATCTGGACCAGGCCAACGAGCTCGAGCCGGTGCGGGACTTGCTCGAACTCGACGGCGAGGCGCGGCGCCAGGGCGTCACGCTGGTCACCGGTGCCGGCTTTGGGGTGCTCGCCACTGAGGCGCTCGTGATCGAGCTGCGCAGTGGCCACCGTCCACCGGCGCACGCAATGGTCGCCGCCATACCGGCCGTGCAGGAGCTGGGATCGTCGGTGCTTGCCAGCGCGGTCGACGTAATCGCCTACGGCGGCAGACGATATCGGGAGGGACAACTCGTGCGTTGCCGGCTTGGCGCACACCACGAACGGATCCCGATCCCCGATGCGATTCCGAGGGAGGCACTGGCGGTGCCGACCGGTGAGCTCGAGGCTGCGCGGCGGGCATCGGATGCCGGCGATGTGATCGCATACTCCAGCGAGGTGCCGAGCGGACGGGCGGTGCGAACGGTGATGCCTGCCGTGTCAGCTCTGTTGGCCGTCAGGCCAATCCGGGCCGGCGCGCAACGTCTGATCGGCCGGATGCGCCTGACGCCACCGGTCATGGCCGGCGACGTCTCCTGGGCGTACGCGCGGCTCGACTGGGCCGACGGCACACGTCGGGAGGCGTGGCTGCGCGCGGGCGAGGGTTACGCGTTCACGGCACGAGTCGCCGCGTTGGCCGCCGGGCAGTTGGGCGAGGAATCGACACCGCGCGGCGCATTCACTCCCGGGGCGTTGTGCGGTGCCGACTTGGCTCGGCAGGCCGGCGGCGAGATCGTCACGCAGAAAGGCGTCGTCGCATGACCAGCGATCTCGGCCGACGGACCGATGTTCGGATACCCGCGGGTCGCGGCGAGGAGATTGACGCGTGGATGTACTTGCCCGATGGGCCCGGCCCGCACCCGGTCGTGGTGATGGCCCACGGCATCGGCGGGGTGAAGGCCGCGGGACTGGCTCCATTCGCCGAGCGTTTTGCCGCAGGCGGTTTCGCGGCGACGGTGTTCGACTACCGGCATTGGGGCCGTTCCTCAGGCCAGCCAAGGGAGCTGTTGTCGATCCGCCGTCAGTTGGACGACTACCGAACGGTGCTGGCATGGACGCGCGCGCAGGAAGCTTTCGATGACTCTCGCGTATTTGTTTGGGGGACATCGTTTTCCGGCATGCATATCGTCGAGCTGGCCGCGGGTGAGCCAGGGCTGGCAGGCGCCATCGCGCAGTGCGCGCTGGTGGACGGGCTTGCCGGAGTGGCGAAGATCCCGTTGTCCCGCGGACTTCGGTTGACGGCGCACGCGGTTGCCGACTTGATCGGATCGGCACTCGGCAGGCAACCGCACTACCTGCAAGTCAGCGTGCCGCCCGGCCGATTCGGCGTGATCGCCACCGACGACGCGATGGCAGGCTTCGACCGCCTCGACCCCGGTGACGGCTCCTGGTGCAACGACATCACCGCCCGCTCTGTTCTCGACGTGACGATGCACCGGCCCGTTCGTCGCGCCCGTCGTGTTCGGTGCCCATTGCTGATGGTCGTCGCCGAACACGACACGATGGCTCCGACCGGACCCGCGATCAGCGTGGCTGCACGGGCGCCGCGCGGCGAGTTGTATCGCAGCCGTGGCGGCCACTACGACGTCTACTCCGGCGGCGTTGACCACGAGAACGTCGTGCGGGTGGAATTGGAGTTCCTTCGCAGGCACGCAGACATGTAACTAACGCTTGGTGACCGGGTCGATGATTCAGCTCCGCTAGCGCTTCGTGAATATCGTTCGGTGCCAACCCTTGTCGGCGACGCCGGTGATGTCGCTCATCACGTGCTTGATGGTGAGGTACTCCTCGAGGGAGTAGTCGCTCATGTCCTTGCCGAAGCCGGAGGCGCCGAGGCCGCCGTGCGGCATCTCGCTGATGATCGGGATGTGGTCGTTGATCCAGACACAGCCTGCCTTGATTTCGCGTGAGGCCCGCTGCGCGCGGTACACGTCGCGCGTCCACGCCGACGCCGCAAGGCCATACTCGGTGTCGTTGGCCTGACGTAGCGCATCGTCGTCGTCGGTGAATGACCGCACGGTCAGGACCGGGCCGAAGATCTCGTCGCGGTAGACCTCGCATCGCTCGTCGACATCGGCGATCAGTGTCGGCCGGTAGAACGAGCCCGGCCGATCGGGGGCGCTGCCACCGGTGACGATGCGGCCGCCCTCGCCAGGGGCGCGCGCGACCATTGCCGCCACCTTCTCGCGGTGGGCCATCGAGATCAGCGGGCCCAGGTCGGTGTCGGCATCGTGGGGATCACCGACGACGACCTTGCCCATCACCTCGCCGACGCCTGCGACGAAGTCGTCGTAGAGCTCACGCGCCACGATCGCGCGCGTCGCGGCGGTGCAGTCCTGCCCGGTGTTGATCAGGGCCCCCGCGACGGCGCCCTGGACAGCGGCGTCCAGATCGGCGTCGTCGAAAACCACGAACGGAGCCTTGCCGCCCAGTTCCAGCTGCACGCGGTGGCCCTGCACCGCCGCGGCGGCCATCACCCTGCGGCCAACGGCGGTCGACCCGGTGAACGTCACCAGGTCGACGTCGGGGTGTCCGGCCAGCGCGGTGCCGACGTCGGAACCGGCCCCGGTCACCACGTTGAACACGCCGTCTGGCAGCCCGGCTTCGCTGGCCAGCCGGGCCAGCGTCAGCGTCGTCAACGGGGTCAGCTCGCACGGCTTGATCACCACGGTGCAGCCGGCGGCCAACGCGGGCAACACTTTCCACACCGCCATCTGCAGTGGGTAGTTCCACGGCGTGATGGTGCCGACCACACCGATCGCCTCGCGCCGGATGCTCGACGTGTGGTCGCCGGAGTACTCCGCGGTGGCCTTGCCCTCGAGGTGGCGGGCCGCGCCTGCGAAGAAGTCGATGTTGTCGACGCTGCCCGGCACGTCGAATTCGGCAGCCAGCCGCACCGGCTTGCCGGTCTGGCTGACCTCCTCGGCCACCAGATCGTCGGCGTGTGCGCCTGCCAGCTCGGCCAGCTTGGCCAGCACCGTGGAACGCTCGGCGGGCGTCGCCGTCGCCCAGCCCGGCAACGCCGCGCGCGCCGACGTGACGGCCCGGTCCATATCGGCAGGCGTCGCCATCGCGTAGTCGGCCGTGGTCCCACCCGTCGCGGGGTTGATCACCTGATGCAGGCCGCCGCCGGTGACCACCGGGGCACCGTCGATCCAGCTGCCTGCCACGCTGGTTGAAACGGTCGCAGTCATGGCCCAACGCTAGCCGACGGTCAACGGCGAGGCTACGCATTTCCGCAGCGCGAGGCCCTCCAAACGAGTGATTTCATGGTCATAGTTGCTTGCTACGACGGATTCCGTGCACAATCACTGGCATGGCTAACCCGGGCGCTTCGCAAGGCATCGGGCCCGTCTCGCTCCGCGTGAACACCTCAAGACCCGGCGCTGCGTTCCAGCTTGACGACTTGTCGAAGCAGATTATCGAGAAGTTGCAAGGGGACGGCCGCCGGTCCTATGCGGGTATCGGCAAGGCGGTCGGGCTCTCCGAGGCCGCCGTGCGTCAGCGGGTCCAGCGCATGGTCGACGCCGGCGTCATGCAGATCGTGGCGGTCACCGATCCGATGCAGCTGGGCTTCGCCCGGCAGGCGATGATCGGCATCCGCTGCACCGGTGACACCACCAAGGTCGCCGAGAAGCTGGCCGCCATCGAATCCGTCGACTACGTGGTGCTCACCGCGGGCTCGTTCGACGCCATCGTCGAGGTGGTTTGCGAGGACGACGACGACCTTCTCGACCTACTCAATACCAAAATCCGAGCATTACCGGGAGTGATATCCACAGAGACACTTGTTTACCTGAGACTCGTTAAACAGCAATACAATTGGGGTACAAGATGACAACTATCGATATCACGCAAGAGACTACCGCCGAGCTGAACGCCAAGGCCAGCCGTCACCTGTGGGGCCATTTCGCCCGCCACGGCGCGGGCATCACGCCTCCGATCATCAGCCGCGGCGAGGGCGTCACCATCTGGGACAGCAACGGCAAGAGCTACATCGACGGCCTCTCAGGCCTTTTCGTTGTTCAGGTCGGCCACGGCCGCAAGGAGCTCGCGGAGGCCGCCGCCAAGCAGGCCGAGACGCTGGCGTTCTTCCCGCTGTGGTC
>JAVXWV010000629.1:0-6476 GCA_032230775.1 Mycobacterium sp.
AAGGGGTTTGATGGCCACCAAACTGCGCGTCCTTTCGGCGCTGTGCGCGCTGGTCGCGGCGGTGATCGTGGTCTGGCAGACCAACCCCGCCCGCCCGGTCGCTGCAGGCAGTGTCGAGCTGCGCTCCACGGCCGCTCCTCTTTCCGACGTGGCGACGACGATCAAGTGGCCGGTGATCGAAACCGTCAACCCGAGGCCGTTCGACCCGTGCGAGGACATTCCACTCGACGTGGTCCAGCGGATCGGCCTGGCCTTCACCCCGCCCACTCCCGAGGACAGCCTGCGCTGCCACTACGACGCCGGGAACTACCAGGTGAGTGTCGAGGCATTCGTCTGGCGCACATACGAGGCCACCCTGCCGCCCGACGCCGTCGAGCTCGACATCAACGGCCACCGCGCGGCGCAGTTCTGGATCATGAAGCCGACCGACTGGAACGACCGCTGGTGGGTCACCTGTGAGATCGCGTTCAAGACCAGCTACGGCGTCATTCAGCAGTCGCTGTTCTACTCACCGATCGAGTCAGCGGACAATCCCGACTGCCTGCAGACCAATCTGCAGCGCGCCCACGAGCTGAGCCCGTACTACAAGTTCTAGCGGCTGATGGCCAGGGTGGTTCAGGCCATCGGGCACGACGGTCCGCCGTGTGGGTAGCCTTTGTTAGGTGAGCGCAGTATCTACCGCCGTCTCGTCGTCACCGCCCCGCTCGAGGTTCAAGCAGTTCGCAGGCCGCGCCGTCAGCTCCCTGCTGAAGCTCCCGCCGCACACCACCGAGTACACGGTGCACCACGGGCTGTGCGTTCCGATGCGCGACGGCGTCGACCTGATTGCCGATCACTACAAGCCCGCGACGACGAATCCGGCAGGCACGCTGCTGGTGCGCGGACCCTACGGTCGCGGCTGGCCGTTCTCGATGCTGTTCGCGCGTGTCTACGCAGCGCGCGGCTATCACGTCGTCATCCAGAGCGTCCGCGGAACCTTCGGCTCCGGAGGCGAATTCGCGCCGATGGCGCACGAGATCACCGACGGTGCCGACACCGCCGCCTGGCTGCGCGACCAACCATGGTTCTCCGGATCGTTCGCCACGATCGGAGCGTCCTACCTGGGCTTCACGCAGTGGGCTCTTCTGACCGATCCGCCGCCCGAGATGAAGGCCGCCGTCATCATCGTCGGTCCGCACGACCTCAGCGCACCGCGCTGGGGTGCCGGTTCGTTCGCGCTCAACGACTTCCTCGGCTGGAGCGACATCGTCGCCCACCAGGAGGAGCCAAGATTCCGCGCCCTGGTTCGGCAACGACGTTCGCGAAAGGCGCTCGCGGCGGCCACACGCGCGCTGCCGGTCGGCGAGGCAGGCCGGGCTCTGCTCGGCACGGGCGCGCCGTGGTACGAATCCTGGCTCGAGCATCCCGAGCACGACGACTCGCACTGGGCACCGATGCAACTGCATCAGGCGCTGGAGCGCACACAGATTCCGGTGCTGTTGCTCAGCGGATGGCAGGACCTGTTCCTCGAGCAGACGCTTGCGCAGTACCAACGTCTGCATGAGCGCGGGGTGCCCGTAGCCGTGACCGTTGGACCGTGGACCCACACGCAACTGATGACCAAGGGCGTGCCGACTGTCATCCGAGAATCGTTGGGCTGGTTGGACACTCACCTCTCGGGCAGCCCCACGGTGGCACGCGAACCGATGCGCATCCACGTCAACGGACACGGATGGAAGGATCTGCCCGACTGGCCTCCCCCGATGCCCGAACGGGCTCTCTACCTGCAGCCGACCGGCCGCCTGGGCGACGCGGTGCCGCCAGACACGGCGCCTGCGTCGAGATTCACGTACAACCCCGCGGACCCCACGCCCACGATCGGTGGACGCCTGCTGTCCACGGAGGGTGGCTACCGCAACGACACCCGGCTGTCTAAACGCCCGGACGTGCTCAGCTTCACCGGAGACATCCTTTCGTCCGATCTGTATGTCGTTGGAAGCCCGGTCATCGAGCTCGCGCACAGTTGCGACAACCCGCACAATGACCTGTTCGTGCGGGTGAGCGAAGTCGATGCCAAAGGCCGTTCCCGCAACGTGAGCGACGGCTATCTCCGCGCGACACCGGATTCCCGCAACGTACGCATCGAATTGGACGCGGTCGCACACCGCTTCCGCGCCGGCTCACGCATCCGGGTGCTGATCGCCGGAGGATCGCATCCGCGGTTCGCCCGCAACCTCGGTACCGGAGAACCACTGATCAGCGGGCGGCAGCTGGCGTCGGCCACCCACACCGTGCACCTCGGCGATGGCGGCACCTCGCGACTCGTGCTACCCGCGGGCCCGCGCCTCCCATAGTCGACGACACTGCGGTGGTTGATCAGCCCACCGAACGACGCACGCATTCGACGATTTCGGCCAGTGTGGCGTCGTCGTGTACCGGGCCTGCCCAGTTCGGGTCGGCTGGAAGTGGCACCCAGCTCTTGCATCCCGCGTACTCGGGTGTGCGAACCAGCCGCAGCGGCTCGACGAGCGGGCTGGCCTGCACCACAAGCACGGTCAGCCGGTGCTTGGGCCGGAAGTCGAGCCGGTCCTCGCGGACCGACTCCGCGGTCCAGATGTGAAACGGTGCAATCTTGTCTAGCGCATCAGGCCGGTTAACCTCAACGGCGGCAACCACTTTGGCGCCCGCGCGGATAACCAGCGCGTCGTCGGTGCTGTCGCTCGCCGCGACATCGAGCAGGTCGCGGTGTTCGGGTCGCAACCGCTCGGCGTGGCTGTGCGCGACGGTCGGGAACAGCAGGAACCGCGAAGCCGTTAGCCCGAAGCGCTTTTCGTGAATGCCGCCCTTGCGCAGCAGCACGGTTTGGCGGCCGTCGAGCATCGCGTGCACCGCCGCGCTCCACTCCTTCAGAGCGGTTGACGTCACCCGGCTCCGGCATTGAGCCGCGCCCGCACCTCCGGCCTGCGCAGCGGCGGCACGGTCTTGGGCGGTTGCCGCCGAGGTGCCAGGCCATCGAGCAGTCGGGTGGTGACTTCAGTGACATCGGCGACCGCGGTTTCGAAGGCTTCGACATTGGCGCCCGACGGCCGGGTCACGCCGCTGACCTTGCGGACGTACTGGCGCGCGGCCGCCTCGATCTCCTCGGCGGTAGCCGCCGGTTCCAGGCCTCGCAGCTCGGTGATATTTCGGCACATAGTGCCCACGATAGGTTGATCTCATGACCGATGCCGACGTCCTGCTCATCGACACCCAAGACCGGGTTCGCACTCTGACCCTGAACCGGCCGCAGGCCCGCAACGCGCTATCGAGCGAGCTGCGCAGGCGGTTCTTTCAGGCACTTCGCGATGCGGAAGCCGACGATGACGTCGATGTCGTCATCCTCACGGGCGCCGATCCGGTGTTCTGCGCCGGACTGGACCTCAAGGAACTCGGCGATTCGTCACAGCTTCCGGACATCTCGCCGCAGTGGCCGCCGATGACCAAGCCGGTGATCGGCGCGATCAACGGCGCTGCCGTCACGGGTGGCCTTGAGTTCGCCCTGTACTGCGACATCCTGATCGCGTCCCAGCAGGCGCGCTTCGCCGACACGCACGCGCGCGTCGGGTTGCTGCCCACCTGGGGTCTGTCGGTGCGCCTGCCGCAGAAGGTCGGCGTCGGCCTGGCTCGCCGGATGAGCTTGACGGGTGACTACCTGTCGGCCGCCGACGCTCTGCGGGCGGGGCTGGTCACCGAGGTGGTGCCCCACGAGGATCTGTTGCCGACGGCACGGAAGGTCGCGGCATCGATTGTGGGCAACAACCAGAACGCCGTCCGCGCGCTGCTGGCCTCCTATCACCGCATCGACGCGGCGCAGACGGACGCGGGACTGTGGATCGAAGCGACTTCGGCGAAACAGTGGATGAACGCCGCGACGGGAAACGACATCGCCGCAAACCGTGACGCAGTGCTGCAGCGGGGACGGGCGCAGGTGCGCTGAGCTTCATCCCGCGAGCGTGCGGGTTTGCACGCGACACGCCGCGCGAAAGTGGCATTTAGCGCACACTCGTACGCTGCCAGTGTGAACAAAGCGCACGAGGCCTGCGGCGGCGACGAGTGGCGGCAGGCGATACGAGAGGTCATCCTGCCCTGGGCGTTGGGCGAGACCGACCTCGGTGACTGCGTGCTCGAGGTCGGACCCGGTTACGGCGCAACGACCGATGTGCTCAGCCAGTCGGTACCGCGGCTCACTTCGGTCGAGATCGACGACGAGCTCGCGGCAATGCTGACGGAGCGCTTCGCGGACGTGCCATCGGTGCAGATCGTGCACGGCGACGCCACGTCGCTTTCGTACGCCGACGACAGCTTCTCCGGTGCAGCGTGCTTCACGATGCTGCATCACGTCCCGACGATTGAGCTTCAGGATCGGCTGTTCACCGAGATCGCCCGGGTGCTGCGGCCGGGCGCCTCGCTGGTCGCCAGCGACAGCCTGGCCAGCGAGGAGCTCAAGGCCCACCACGAGGACGACACGTACAACCCCGTCTACCCGGCGACGCTGCCTGCCCGGTTGGCGACGGCGGGATTTGAAAACGTCGAGGTGCGGACCAACCCGTACGGGTGGGCGGTCATCGCGCGGGCAGCAAAAAAACTAGTTCCGAAAATGTAAGGAAGGCGCGTGGTCGGCGCTCCTACCTATAGCCGCAGCCCGTGGCCGGTTGAAGAGTCTCCAAAAAGTCTGCGGCTGAAGGGAGTTGGCTGACGTCGAGGGCCGGCCTTGCCAATCACCCTCAGACGCTTATCAGAACGGTTCTACCTTCTCAGTGCTGACGGTCATACCGCGACCGGTGCGGTCATGGGTGAACTTGGTGCCATCGGCGGTCGCGACGATGGTCCAGCCCACGGCGCCGTAGGTTTGGTACTCCATCGTGACGATGCCCTCGAGTTCGCCGAGGTCGGCTTTGACCCACTGGAACTGGCCGTCCGACGTCACGCTCGCGACGTGGAAGGGATGTCCGTCTGACCCGCGAGGCCAGTTGTCACCCGCGGTACGGATCAGCCGCCCTCAAAGGTACGAGTAGCCAGCGATGTTCGTCTGACACTTTTCGCGATGATCGCCGCGCAACTCGCCGCCGCACTAACCGGTCCCCGGCACCAGCCAGTGTCCGGAGAACGCACGCCAGCCGACAAACGCCAGTCGCAGCACCATGAATGCGCTTAACCCCGACCAAATGCCGACCAGCCCCCAGCCGAACGCCAGCGACAGCCAGATCAACGGCAGGAACCCCACCAGCGCGCTGATCAATGTGGCGTTGCGCATGAACTTCGCGTCACCGGCGCCGAGCAGCACCCCGTCGAGCGCGAAAACGATTCCGGCTATCGGCAATTGGGCCACCATGAACCACCACGGCACGCCGATCGCGTCGAGCACCGAGCGGTCGCTGGTGAACACGCTCGGGAACACCGATGCGCCGACCGCGAAGACCCCGGCCAGCACCCCGGAAGCCAGCGTCGAGAAGATCGTCACCCGCCATGCGACAGACTTCGCATGCGCAAGCTGTCCGGCGCCCAGCGCCGCCCCCACCAGCGATTGCGCGGCGATGGCCAGCGAATCAAGCACCAGCGCAAGGAAATTCCACAGCTGCAGCACCACCTGGTGTGCGGCAACAGCGGCAGCGCCGAATCGGGCGGCGACTGCGCCTGCCGATACGAAGCAGGCCTGGAACGCGATTGTGCGCAGCACCAGGTCGCGACCCATGACAACCTGTGCACGCAGCACCGCCGGTTGGATGCGGAGCGACACGCGCTCGGCGAACAGCGAGCGCAGGAACAACGCCGCGGCCACCCACTGCCCCACCAGGTTGGCGATCGCCGAACCGGCCAGCTCCAGCCTCGGCATGCCGAGCCAGCCGTAGACGAGCAGCGGGCACAGCACAGCCGACACCGCGAAACCTAAGACCACGTAGCGCAGCGGCCGTCCGGTGTCCTGCACACCACGCATCCAGCCGTTACCCGCCGCGGAGACCAGAATCGCAGGCACGCCAACTATCGCGATGCGGACCCACGGCAAGGCAGCTCCTGTGATATCGCTACCGGCCGCCAACACCGACACCAGCGGCACCGCGACGATCTCGACCACGACGACGATCAGCGCGCCCAAACCCAGCGCCAGCCAGGTGGCCTGCACTCCTTCCCCTACCGCCGACGCGCGGTCCCCCGCTCCGAAAAAGCGCGCCGAGCGTGCGGTGGTGCCGTAGGACAAGAAGGTCATATTCGAGCTGAGGGTGGCCAGAATCAGCCCGCCGATCGCCAGACCGGCCAGCGGCAATGCGCCCAGCCGGCCGACGACCGCGATGTCGAACAGCAGATAGATCGGTTCGGCGGCCAGCACGCCCAGCGCGGGAAAGGCCAACGCGGCGATGCGCCTGCCGGTGGCCGGAGCGACAGGATCGCCGACCGGCTCAGCCAAGAGCGGTATACAGCGCCTGCACGACGTCGTCGGCGGATCCGATCGCCGAGTAGCC
>JAVXWV010000633.1:0-3753 GCA_032230775.1 Mycobacterium sp.
TCGTGACGATCGCGAAATGCGCTGGATCGTCTGACAGCACACGGCCGTCGGTCCAGTAGACGTTCGCGCTGTCCTTCGACAGGCCGCCGTCGAGAAGCTCGAAGTGGGCGGGGTCGTCACTGATCGGTCGGTCGAGTTGGTAGACGTGGTTCCCGTCCTTGGCGAAGCCGCTACGGTTGAGCACATCGAAAGTCGTTGCGTCGGCACCGGTTATCGGCTGGCCGTCGAAGTATGCCTTCGACCTGTCTTTCGCGTAGGTGGTGTCGAACGCCTTGAACGAGGCGGCGTCCGCCCCCGCAATCTCGGACGCCTTTCCCGGAAACGCCGCAAGGTAGTAGACCTTGTCCCCGCGCACGTGATAGCCCGCCGCGTCGAACAGCGAGTTGGGCGGCTTGTTACGACTGCACGCCGGAAACAGGGCCACCGCGACGAGACACAAGACCGCGATTGATCTCCGCATCCGACGATCGAATCACCTAATTCACAGCCACATTGAGAATCGGGCGCTTCTGGTAGGCATCGCTGGTGTCGAAGTGCCACCACTCGCCCTCGTACACCGTCAATCCACCGGCCTTCATCGCGTCCCGCAATCGCGCACGGTTGGCCTGCGCGGCCGGGCTGACACCCTCGGTCGCGTACGCGTGGCCGTGCGGCGTGAAGTCGTCGAAGTCGGTGCCCATGTCGACGAGACCCGAGACGTTCGCGATCGTCACGTCGACAGACCGGCCTGCTTCATGGCTGCGCGCGTACGGCCCAGGGCGGGCCACCCAGTTCGGATCCGGCACCGCCTCGAACATTCGCACCTGCGCGTCGTGCGGCCGGTAGCAGTCCCAGAAGACAAGGACTTCGCCCGTCTGGCGCAGCACGGCCGCGGCGGCCGCCAGCCCCGGCGCCATAGATTCGTGCACCAGGCAGCGGGCGTCGGCGGGGTAGAGCGGCGCACCGACGAAGTTGTTCGGCGTTGCATACCGAAGGTCGATGACCGCGTCGGGCACGACGGTGCGCACGTCAACCAGCCCGGCCGCCTGCGCGGCGTCGGACACCGGTGGCGGAGGCGGCGACGCGAACGCAGCGCTGGGTGCAGCGCAGATTGCGGTCAACAGGGCGACAAGGACGCCCCATACGCGTATACGCACTCGATCAGCTCCCAAAAGCAGGTATCTACGTACGCTATCGGTCCCCCTGGTGCGGCCAGACGATTAATGCGTCCCGACCAGAGGAGTGGCCGACATGAGCGTCGCCAGCGTCATGACATGCCCGACCATCTACGAAGCCGACCTGCCCACCGTCTCCTATGAGGATGCGCCGACCCCCCAGATCGCCCACGAGCGCCTCAAGCAGGCACGGCAGCAGGGGCCGATCGCCATGGGCGCACACGGGCCCGAGATTCTGAGCTACGAACTGGCCCACACAGCGCTGCGCGATCATCGGCTGGTCCCGCCGCCGGGGCTTGGCCTCGAGGCGCAGGGCATCACGTCCGGCGAGCTGTGGGACCGGGTCACCGCGTCGCTGCTGAGCGTCAACGGCGCGGACCACGCCCGTCTTCGCCGACTGGTGTCCAAGGCGTTCACCCCGCGGGCGGTCGCGCGTCTGGATACGACGATCGTCGACATCATCAACCAGCTGATCGACCCGCTGATGGCCGTTGGACGCAGCGAGATCGTCGGCGACATCGCCAGGCCATATCCGGTTCCGGTCATCTGCGAACTGCTCGGCGCACCTTCACAGGACTGTCACCTGTTCTCGGCGTGGGCAGACGAGTTCTTCAAGACGTTCAGCTGGAACGTGGCCGAGCACCAGCCAGAGATCCTCAAGGCGTGGGGTGAACTCGACGACTATGTCGACGCGATGGTCGCCGACCGCCGCACCTCGCCCACCGATGACCTGATCACCGAGCTGATTCGCGCTGAGGACGACGGCGACCACCTGAACATGGACGAACTCCGAATGCTGGCGGGCGGCATCCTCATGGCGGGCACCGACACCACCCGCAACCAAGTGGCCGCAGCCGTCGACGTCCTCTGCGATCACCCGGACCAATGGCAACTGCTCGCAGACCATCCGGAACTGACCATGAAGGCAGTCGAAGAGCTGATGCGCTTCTACCCCGTAGCGCTGGGCGCGATGCGCATGACTACCGAGGACGTGGAGTACGAGGGCGTCGTCATCCCTGCGGGCACCTTCGTCACTGTCAACACGGCTTCGGCCAACCGCGACGCCGCCGTCTACGACGATCCCGACCGCCTCGACATCACCCGCGAGGGCGCGGCACCGATGCAGACGTTCGGCGCGGGCGCGCATTACTGCCTCGGCGCGAACCTCGCTCGACGGGAAATCGCCGAAGCCCTCAGGGTTATGGCGCGACGGATGCGCAACCTGCGCCGCGCAGGCCCCGCGCCGTGGAAGCCGATGGTTGGAATCTGCGGCCCTGCAGCGCTACCCGTCGAATTCGACGCCGCTTGACCCAACGCGTTGAGCACTCGCAGAGCGCACTTAGAATTCGAGCCTAGACTTCTTGCGTGCGTGAGGTACTCGACGAACTGCTGACGGTCTGGCGGGCCGGCGGGACAGCGGGCGTCGCCACCGTCGTCCGCACGACCAAGTCCGCGCCGCGTCCACCCGGTGCCACCATGGTCGTCGCTCCCGACGGCGCTGTCGCGGGCTCGGTGTCCGGTGGCTGCGTCGAGGCCGCTGTCTACGAACTCGCCAATGAGGTCGTCCAGCGCGGGCGCCCCGAGTTGCATCGCTATGGGATATCCGACGACGACGCATTCGCCGTCGGCCTCACCTGCGGCGGAATGATCGACGTCTTCACAGAGCCGTTGTCCCGCAACACGTTTCCCCAACTACAGGCGATCGCCGACGACATCGCTGCTCATCGCCCGACCGCCGTCGCCACAGTCATTTCGCATCCGGACCCCGGTTGGCTCGGGCGCAGGCTCGTCGTCCGGATGCACTCCGTCGAAGGGTCATTGGGATCCGCGCGCGCCGACGACGCGGTCGCCGACGACACCAGGGGCCTACTCGCCGCGGGCCGCACCACCGTGCTCTCGTACGGCCCCGACGGCCAGCGCCAGGACGTCGGCATGGAGGTCTTCGTCGCCAGCCACGCGCCGCGACCGCGGATGCTGATCTTCGGAGCCATCGACTTCGCATCGGCTCTCGTCCGGCAGGGGGCGCTGCTGGGATATCGGGTCACCGTGTGCGACGCCAGGGCCGTCTTTGCGACCCCGGCGCGCTTTCCCCACGCCGACGACGTCGTCGTCGACTGGCCCGATCGCTACCTCGCCGCACAGGCCGAACAGGGTGCGATCGACTCCAGGACAGCGATCTGCGTGCTGACCCACGACCCGAAATTCGACGTGCCGTTGCTACGGGTCGCGCTGCGGCTGCCCGAGGTCGACTACATCGGTGTGATGGGGTCGCGCCGCACCCACGACGACCGCATGAAACGGCTCCGCGAGACCGGGCTCACCGACGCAGAGCTGGGCCGGCTGGCCAGTCCGATCGGCCTTGACCTTGGCGCTCGTACCCCCGAAGAAACCGCGGTGTCGATTGCCGCGGAGATCATCGCCCACCGCTGGGGCGGCGGTGGCCGGCCGTTGACCGAGGTCGGCGGCCGCATCCACCACGATTGATTAGATGGGTCAACGCGCACTGAACATGCTGACCAAGAAGATCAAGTGGTCGGTTCAGAAGTCCGCCGACTTCGGCGGTGTGGCGGTATACGCCCATAGCGAGGACAAGCTTCCT
>JAVXWV010000659.1:0-13430 GCA_032230775.1 Mycobacterium sp.
GCGCCGCGGTCAACGGCGCCAGCAAGGGCGACTTCCTGTCGCACGCGCTGCGGCTGTCGCGGGCGGCCGTCGTCATCACCGATGCCGAGCGTCATCCGCGGCTGCTGGAGGTGTCGGGCGCCGTCGAGACGTTGAGATCGATTCTGGTGCAGGGTGATTCGCTGACTTCCGCGCTGACGCGTACTTCGGCGACGGCTCCGGATGTCGCACCCGCTGGCCCCGACGACATCGGGGCGTTGTTCTTCACGTCGGGCACCACAGGGCCATCCAAGGCGGTTGCAACCACGTGGCCGTACCTGTTCTGCGCTGCGGACACCGCCGCGTCGGCGTGGGAACTCGGCGCGGGTGACGTGCTGTGGACCGCGATGCCGCTGTTTCATCTCAGTGCCGCGCCGACGGTGTTGGCGCCGATGCTGGTCGGCGGGACCAGCGTGCTGGCCGACGGCTTTCACCCGGCAAGCGTGTGGGACGAGATCAGGGAATGCGGCGCGACGGGTTTCGCCGGGGCGGGTGCCATGGTGTCGATGTTGTGGAATCTGCCGCCAGATCCGCGCGATGCCGAACTGCCGCTGCGGTTCGTATCGGCGGCGCCGATCTCGGCGGATCTTTACCGCGACATCGAACGTCGCTACGGCTGCCGCGTCGTGACGATGTATGGGATGACGGAAGCCTTCCCGATCGCCTACAAGGCGGTGTCGGACGAGGGCGTGCCAGGAACCTCGGGACGGATCAATCCGGGCTTCGACGTACGCATTGTCGATTCCTTCGCAAATTCCGTACCCCAGGGTATGGTTGGGGAAATCGTCTGCCGGGCGCGGGCAACACATGCGATGAGCGAGGGGTATGTGTCGTCGGCGCCCGGCAGGGGGGGCCTGCAGGTGGAACCGCACCCAGAGTGGTTCCACACCGGTGACCTTGGCAAACTGGAC
Organism: Mycobacterium sp.; assembly: GCA_032230775.1. GTDB lineage: Bacteria > Actinomycetota > Actinomycetes > Mycobacteriales > Mycobacteriaceae > Mycobacterium. Next base: position 930 of record JAVXWV010000659.1, read on the forward strand.
GCCGACCACAACCTGACCTATGTCGATAGGGTCAAGGACTCACTGCGCAGGCGTGGCGAGAACGTGTCGTCCGTCGAGGTCGAGACGACGGTGATGCGCCATCCCGCCGTGCTGGAAGCCGCGGCCGTCGGCATCCCCAGTGAGCTCGGCGAGGACGACATTCTCGTGGTGATCACGTTAAGTCCCGACGTCACCGTCGATTTCGCTGACCTGCTGGACTTCTGCGCGGAGCGCATGCCGTACTTCTGCGTGCCGCGGTATCTGGAAGTGGTCGACGAAATCCCGAAGAACGTCATCGGGCGCATCCGCAAGGACGTGCTGCGCAGCAGGGGTCTCGGCGGCAGCGCCTGGGACCGTGAAGCCCACGGCTACGTGTTGAGTAAGTGATGAACGCTTGCGTGAAGAGCAGACAACCTGAGCGGAGAAAACGCACATGACCCTGACATACCAACAGCAGTTCGTATTGGACGGATTGGCTGGCCGCGCAATGATTCTCGATCTCGACGCGCGGTACAACCGGCTGTACTCCGCAGGCGATCTGGCCGGCTGGATCGCCACGTTCCGTCACGCGGGGGCGTCGTTGACTCGGGCGGGGGAGACGTACACCGATCTGCCCGGCGCGTTCGACGGCGGCAACGGTCAACGCTTGGTCACCGTCGACCACGAGATAGCCGTTGACGGTGTGGAGGCGTCCCAACGATGCGTCGTGCTGCTGTTCCGCGACGGCGAATTGCGGGCCACCGGCACATACCGGGACAGCCTCATCTACGAGCGGGGCGGCTGGTTCTTCACGTCGCGCGAACTCGAGTGGGACCTCGCCCCACGGGAGAGTGCGCTGCCGGTGTGAGCGCCGATATCAGTTACGAGTTCGCCTACGGCACTTATGAAGAAGCGGCTCGGATGGTCGGAACGCGCACCGAACCGAGATACGCGGGCAGCGCTGTGAGTGGGGCCCGCATCCAGCATTTCGCATCGATGGTGCGCGACCCCAACCCGGCGTACTGGGATGCCGAATTTGCGAAGCGACAGTGGGGCGGCGTCGTCGCACCGCCCGCGCTGCTGATGGGGCTGCTGATGCCACCGCCCTGGGTACCCACCGGTGAACCGCCGACCGCTTCGATCGCCGTCAGAGTGCCGCTGCCGGGTACCGCGATCATCAACGCGTCCAACGACGTCGAGTTCGTGTCGCCGGTATTGGAGGGCGATCGGCTCAGCGTGATCGAGGAAGTGGTGTCGGTGTCGCCAGAGAAGACCACACGCCTCGGCGCCGGTCACTTCATCGAGACGCTCGAGACCTACTACCGCGGCGACGGCAGCCCGGTCGCCATCAGCCGGAACACTTTATTCCGCTATACGCCTGCGACGACGTCATGAGGTGGGACGAGATCGCCGTGCCGTGCGACCTTCCCGAGACTGTCGACGAGATCAGCTACGAGCGCGTGGTGATGAACGCAGGCACCACATGGGACTACATTCCGTGGCACTTCGATCCCGGCTATGCCCGAAGCCACGGCCATCCAACGATTTTCGTCAACACCATGCATCTCGCCGGGTTCATCGACAGGATCACGACCGCCTGGGCCGGTCCGTGCAGCCGGGTGGTGCGGCGCAAGGTCACGCTGTTGGGCTCGATCTACGCAGGTGACTTGATGGTGGGCCGCGGCCGCGTGATCGACAAGCGGCGCGAGAGCTCCGGCGCTGAACCCCGATACCTGGTGGACCTCGAGGTCGCGATCTACAACCAGCGCGACGAATTGTGTTGTCCCGCCGAAGTCACGCTGGACGTGGCAGCGCCTGCCTAACTGCCGCCGAACCGCGGTGGCCGACGCTCGCGGAAAGCGGCGATGCCCTCGCGAGCATCGTCGGTGTCAAAGGCGGCGACCTGGTAGGACCATTCCAGCTCGAGTTGAGCGAGTAAGTCGCTGTCGAGTGATCGGACCAATGCCCGCTTTGCGAATTGCACCGCAATCGGGGGTTGCGCCGCGATCTGCTCGGCGTACGCGACGGCTTCCGAGACGACGTGCTCGTGCGCGAGCACCTTCCGGACAAGCCCCAATTCCCGGGCTTCGTCGGCGCTCACCGAACGACCCGTGTACATGACGTCCATCGCGGCCTCGAGTCCGACCGCCCGCGGCAACGTGTAGGACAGGCCCATCTCGGCGACAAGTCCGATGCGCACGAAAGCGCTTGTGAACGTGGCGCGCTCGGACGCCAGGCGGATGTCATGCAGCATCGCCAACGCGAAACCACCGCCGGCCGCGGGACCGTTCACCGCCGCGATGAGCGGCTTGTCGTAGTTCATGATCGCCAGCGTTTCCCTGCCGATACCAAGGCGGTCGAATGCCCTGTCGGCGACGCTCAGCGTGCCGGTCAGCCCGAGCCGTTCCTGCAACAGCGCGTTCAGTCCCTTGTTGGCCGTCTCGCCTGAGAGATCGCTCACGTCGGCGCCTGCGCTGAAGGCATCGCCCTCACCCGTCGTGACGACAACTCGCACCGCGTCATCTGTGCGGGCGTCCGCCAGCAGGCCCAGATACTCGCCGAGCAGCGCACCCGTCAGCCCGTTCAGCGCTGTGGGGCGATTGAGCCGGCAGACGAGCACCGCACCGTGCCGTTCGGCTATGACGTCGCTCACGGCGAATCCTCGGCGGCTCAGAGGTCCGGCAGCTTGCCGGCGCTGATCGTCGACTGCAGCTCGACGTATTCGGAGAGTCCCTCGGAGCCGAACTCGCGCCCGATGCCGGATTGCTTGAATCCCCCGAACGGGGCGGTGGTGTCGAGTGTGTACATGTTGATGCCGAAGGTCCCGGTGCGAACCTGCTCGGCGATGTTCAAGCCGTGGGCGACGTCCGCCGTCCACACCGAACCGCCCAACCCGTACTCGCTGTCGTTGGCGATGCGGACGGCGTCGCGCTCGTCCGAATATTTGAGCACTGTCAGCACGGGCCCGAAGATTTCCTCGCGCGCGATCCGCATGTCGTTGGTCGCGTCGGCGAACAGCGTCGGCTGGACGTACCAGCCACGGTCGTGTGGTCTATCGGTGCCGCCGAGCACGATTCGCGCGCCTTCGGCGACTCCGGCGTCGATGTAGCCACGGACGCGATGCTGCTGCCGTTGGGCGACCAGCGGGCCGATGTCGGTGGCATCGTCGGCGGGATCGCCGACCTGTAGGCCCGACATCATGTCCGCGAGCGCGTCGACCACCTCATCGTGGCGGTGCTCGCTGACCAGAATTCGGGTCTGCGCCACACAGGCCTGCCCGTTGTTCATCAGACTTGCCGTCTTCAAGTGCTTGACGGTGTCGTCGACGTCGGCGTCGTCGAGGATGATCGCAGCGGACTTGCCGCCGAGTTCCAGGCTCACCCGCTTGAGCTGCTCACCGCACAGCGCGGCGATGTGCCTTCCGGTCGCCGACGAGCCGGTGAACGAGATCTTGTCCACCCCGGGATGGCGGACCAGCGCTTCGCCGGTCTCGCGTCCGCCCGGAATGATCGAAACCACGCCTTCCGGCAAGTCGATCTCGTCCAGCATCTCGGCCAACCACAGTGCGTCCAACGGTGTCTCGGGCGCGGGTTTCACCACGACGGTGCAGCCCGCGATCAGCGCGGGTATGAGTTTCGGCATGATCAGGAACTGGGGAACGTTCCATGGCACGATCGCGCCGACGACCCCGACGGGGGCGCGGCGGACGTGCACCTCCCCGAACAGACCTTGCCGCCGCTCGACCCACGGGAACTCCCGCGCCGTCGCAAGGTTCAGGTGCATCTGTGCGACCGCGCCTGCGGCCTGGCCGAGCCTGCTGAAGCTGCGCGGTGAGCCCATCTCGGCGGTGATCAGGTCGGCCATCTCGTCGGTATGGGCGCTGTACACCGCGGTCAGCTTCTCGATCTTCTCCATCCGCTCGAACGGTGTGAGGCGGGGCCACGGCCCGCTGTCGAACGCCGTTCTTGCGGCCGCTACCGCCTTGTCGACGTCCTCGGGTGCCGCCTCAGGCGTCTCGCCGATCGGCTCCTCGGTGTGCGGTGAAATCACCGAGAGTCGCTGCAGGGTGGCAGGCGCCTGCCACCGGCCGCCGATGTAAAGATCTTCGTAGACAAGGGATCTCACGCGTACGCCTCCTCATAGGACTGCCGCGCCCATGCGCGAAATTCGGTGATCGCGCCTTCGCCGCGGGCGAGCTGCGGACGGTCGCGGTAGATCTTGTTTTCCCAGATCGGGATGTCCTGTTCGATCTGCTTGCAGAAGTCGCGGGCGAAACCGAGGCCCATTCGCGTCATCTCACCGCTGTCCGGATCGGTCTGGACGAAGAAGGTGTAGCGCGCGTCGACGAACTCGCCGTCGATCGGCGTGACGGTCAGCAGCGTGCACGAACGGCCAAGACCCCGATGCCGGACCACGTCGAGACCCATGCCGTACAGCTCGGAGTCGACCGCCCCCGACACCGGCCCGCGCGGCGTCTGGAACGTCACCTCCGCTATCGCCCGCAGCCGGTGCCCTTCGGCTTCGAGATCGAGGTCACCGAACCCGGACACTCCGTGGACGGTGGCGAAATGCGCGATGTCGACGGTGTTTTCGAACACTTCCTGCGGATGGGACCGGAACCGCCAGCGGGCGGACTCGGGCGCGTGGAAGGTGAATGCGGCGTCCTCGCTCTCGGGGATCTTGGGCAGTTCCCATTCGGGTTCTGTCGACGCGTCCGCGTGCCAGACGAAGATGGCGCCTGCGCGCTCGACCGTCGGCCACGCCCGCAGCCGCGCGGTGCGGTTGACGGTCTTCGCGTACGGGATCTCCACATTCGATCCGGCGCCGTCGAAGCGCCAGCCGTGAAACGGACAGATGACGCAGTCGTCGCTGACGGTGCCACCGACGGCGATGTCGGCGCCGAGGTGTGGGCAGTATGCGTCGAGGACGTACGGGGTTCCTGACGCGCCGCGGTAGCAGATCAGCCGCTTGCCGAAGTAGTGCAGACCGATCACGTGGTCCGAATCGACCTCGCGGCTGTAGGCGACCTGGAACCAGCCCTTGGGGTAGGCGTCGAACGGGAATCGCTTCTCGATGTCACTCATCACGGCGTCACCGCCCGTCTGGAACGCTAAAGTTGCTATTGCTGTAAACATAGCAAAAAAGGCAGGTGCCGTGGACGAGCCACAATCAGCTGACTGGCGTGTATATCCCTTCGAACTGGTGCGCGGCGACCCGCAGCTGAGCTTTCCTGCCGCCGAGGGCAACCACCTCGATTGCGAGTCCGATACCTGGTTCATCGCGGGCGAGCTCACCGCTGACAGCGGCCGCCGGTTCGCGTTCCTGACGATCTTCAACAAGAACCGGCCCGGGCTTGGAGCGATCGTGGCCGACTTCTATACGTTCGCGCTGTTCGACCTGGACAACGGCACATACGGGACATACACGGACTACGACATGCCGCCTGCCAATATGCGGCCGGGTGCGCGGCCCAAGATGTTCACCGACACCGGTCACCTGGACTTGACCTACGACAGTGGCGCCGGCCACGTGGTGTGGCGGACGTGCCGCGACGAGCGCCGGCTGATGCCCTACACCTATGACGTCGGCCTCGTCGGCACCGACCCTGCAGGCGAAGCCATGCGGCTGGACCTGTGTGTGACACCGTCGCGGGCGCCCGTCCCGCTGGGTGGCGCTGCGTACAACGGCAAGATCGAGTGCTTCGGGCAAGCAGGCACCTACTCCTACTTTCAGACCGGCATGACGATGACCGGCACACTGCGCTGGGGATCTATCGAGGAATCGGTCACCGGCAGCGCCGGCCACGTGGACCGGCAATGGTTTCCGCTGATCGCCAACGGCGGCGGTCCCGACGGCAATGTCCGCGCGCGGAGTCACGAGTGGCGCACGATCAACCTCGACAACGGGGTCGACCTGAGCATCTGGCGGCAGTTCGACCGGACGAATCACAATGCGCTGCAGCCATTCTCGGGTGCGACGACGAGTTCCGGCGATGCCGCCCCCGAGTTCGCGGATGACATCGAGGTCACCGTCACTAGCTATGTGCGCTGGCCGGAGTCGGTGAGCCCGCTGGTCCGACCGCCTGTGGCGGCGCGGTATATGCCCGACCGGCACCGGCTCACCTCACGCATGCTCGATCTGGACCTGGTGGGGGAGCCGCTGGTGGCCGCCCCTGCCCATGCACTGCCGATCGAGTACATGGAAGGCCCGTACCGGTATCACGGCACGCTCCGCGGAAAACCGGTGAGCGGCTTCGCGTTCTACGAGCGGTCGCTGGCGCTTTATCGGGACTGGGAGTTGGACGATGTCCTTGCCGCGGCTGAGCCCGGCGAACGTGAGCTTGTGCTCGAAGATATTGAGAAATCTCGCGCGTAGCCTCACGTTCGATGGCTATCCCAATGCATGTGGCGGTGCTGAAGGCCCGGCTCATTGCGGCCGAACACCAAATTCTCCCGTGCACCGGACTCCAGGTTGGCCTGCAGGCCCGCCACGAGCGCGTAGTCCTCGTCGCGGACGGTGCCGTGCGCGTAGTCGAACACCGCCGCCGCGCCCGCGGCGACCGACTCGTCGGACAGATCCAGCGGTGTCGAGTTCTGGTGCACGGTGATCGAGCGTCCCGGCACGTCGGCGGGATAGACGCGGAACAGCTCCCCATTGGCGATCGTGCACGACAATACGATGTTCGGAAACAATGCGTAGATGACCACCATCTTCTGAAGCGGCTCCCACTGCTCCTCCGGAACGTTCTCGAGATCGAGAATTCCGTTGAGGGGAAAGACAAGTCGGTGGTGCGGGCCAAACGAATCGAACACCGTGCAATTGCTGCGCGCGATGGTCGCGAAGGTGTTCTTATGCACGGTTGCGAAGTGGTAGTTCTCGGCGAACGTGTCGATGGCGAGTTTCCAGTTGATCGGGCAGTCCAGCACCTTCTCGCCCAACGGCGCCCATCGTCCGATACCCCAGGAGTCCAATTCGTCGGCGAGCGGCCCGAGGAACGCAGGGATGTCGAGGGTCGCGGTGCGGTCCAGCGAAATCCACAGGAAGCCTGCACACTCCGCAGCGGGAAGCTCGGTCAGTTTCGCCGGGCCGGACCGAGTTTCGGGAAAGCCTTCCTTGCCGGGCACGCCGACGAGGTTGCCGTCCAGGTCGTAGGTCCACGAGTGGTAAGGACACGCCAGCCTGCGGGCGGCCCCGCAACCGTCGGCGATCTGTGACTGGCGATGCAGGCAGATGTTGTCGAACGCTCGCACGGTGTCGTCGGCGCTGCGAGTCAGCAGAATCGAGCGACCCATCACGGTCTTGGTGCAGTACGTGCCGGGTCGGGGAAGTTCGGAGGCATAGCCGACGAGCTGCGGGCTGGCCAACAGCATCGCCTTGTCCTGCGCGAGGCGTTCGGCCGACGTGTAGGTGTCCGCGGCGACCGTGTGCTCGGCCGGGGTGAGGTCGGTTGTCTTGTCACGCGCCAGCTTCACCGCGCGGCGAGTGAGGTCGATGAGCTGGTCGCGATCCATGCCTGATCCCCGTCGATTGCCATTTGGTTGTTTTTGTAATGATAGGCGAAGCCGGGTCAGCAACCACGGATTGTCCAAAACCCGCTGGTACTGGTGCCGCTTCGCGTATCGTCCGCTAAAGCCGGGTCGGGGGCTTAGATGGGAGGCTGCGATGGTGATCGCTGGACGGATGTCACGAGCCTGGTATCGGCGACTGGCGGCAGCGGCCGCCGCAGCGGTCGTCATGCCGGGATTGGTCGGTTTCGCGGGCGGATCCGCAACGGCCGCAGCGTTTTCCAGCCCGACTCTGCCGATCGAGTATCTCGATGTGCCGTCGAAGGGAATGGACCGCACCATTAAAGTCGAATTCCTGAGCGGCGGCCCCAACGCGCACGCGGTGTACCTCCTGGACAGCATGGAGGCCGGGGACGACGCCAACGGCTGGGACATCAACACCCAGGCGTTCGACTGGTACAGCGGTTCGGGCCTGTCGATGGTGATGCCCGTCGGCGGCAAGTCGAGTTTCTACAGCGACTGGTACGCGCCTGCTGCGGGCAACGGTGGAACCTACACCTACAAGTGGGAAACCTTCCTCACCCACGAACTCCCAGCGTGGTTGGCGGCCAACAGGGGAACACCGCAGAACGGCAACGCCGTCGTCGGGTTCTCGATGGGTGGTTCCTCGGCGCTGATACTGGCCGCCTTCCATCCGCAGCAGTTCATCTACGCCGGATCGATGTCGGGCTTCCTGAACCTTTCGGCGGACCCTGGCCAGGTCGGAATCGCGATGACGTGGAACGGCGGCTTCAGCCGCGACGCGATGTGGGGTCCGCCGGGCGACCCGGCCTGGGCCCGCAACGATCCCACCGTCCAGGCAGGCAGGCTGGCGGCCAACGGCACCCGACTGTGGATCTACTGCGGCAGCGGCACACCGACCGATCCCGCGTTGGCCAGCCCGGACGCGCCCATCGGCGGACTCGGCTTCCTGGAGGGAATGGCGATCGACTCCAACCATGCTTTCTCAAACGCCTACATCGCCGCCGGCGGGAAGAACGCCGTGTTCAACTTCGCTGACGGCATCCACGCCTGGGGGTACGCGGGTCAGCAGCTTCAGCAGATGAAACCCGACATCCAGCGGGTGCTCGGTGCCGCGCCCGCCGCCCACGGGTGAACTGGTGGATGGCGCGGGCGGAGCGCACAGTCACAGAAGAGATCCCGGCGCCACCTGGCGAGGTCAGGGACTTCTACGTCAACCTGGATAACATCAAACAGGTGCATCCACTCGTGGTTGCGGTGCGCACGACTGACCGGCGCCAGACTCCCGACGGATATGAGCAGACCTATCGCGTCCAGGACCGGATTCCGATGGGGCCGTTGCGGTTACGGATCAGCTATGCGGCGCGCCTGCACGTACCGCACACCGGGGACGTGACTGCCGAGTCCCGTCAGTTCCCGAGGGTTAGACTACATACGACCGTGACATTCGAGCCGATTGCGGCGGGAACGCGCGTCACCGAGCACATGCGGATCGAAGCGCCGCGCGCCTTGGCCGGGATGACGACGCGAGAGGCGGTCAACGCGCACACCGCAATGCTGGCGGGCATACGCCAAATCTTCGAGTAGCTATTCGGTGGCGTCGGTGCCGTCGGTGCCGTCGGTGGCGTCGGTGCCGTCGCTGGCGTCGGTGCCGTCGAGCACGCTGACCGCGATGCCGTACGGCAGGAACCGCACCTTCCGTGTCGGATCGGTGTTGTTCTTGTTCGCTCTCAGCGCATCCAGTTCGCTCGGATAAACCTCTTCGATGTGGGCGCCGCCCTTGTCGTCGACGGTGAAGATGGCCCACACGCCGTCACCGGTCTCCCCGGTGGTCTCCGGCTCGGTCCTGGTCCTGGTCTGGCGCGCGAACTCATTGACGAGGTTCGCCCAGCCAGTCCGTTCACCGGACGTGGTGAAAAACCTGCTGAGGCCGTCGAGCGCGTCGCGCAGGCCCTCGCCCGCCTCGCGGGCCACGCGATCGAAGTCGTCGGGGTCGAATCCGAAAGGCCCATTGCTGCTCATAGCGGTTCCTCCTGCTGGTTGTACACCCGCCACGTTGCGGTAATCACAGTGTGCCTGCAGGCGGCGAAGTAGTCGACTGACAGGAAGGCAGGGTGGTAGGCACAGGTTATGGCCTTCACGCGCGCCGACATGCTGGCGACCGCCGAGCGATCACCCGCAGCGGCAACCGCACATGACCGCGACGGCTGGGTCGGCCTGTTCACGGCGAACGGCAGGGTCGAGGATCCGGTCGGCTCCCGGCCGCACGTCGGGACGGCGGAGATCGCGCGCTTCTACGACACCTTCATCGGCCCGCGCGACATCACTTTCCACCGTGACGTCGACATCGTGGTCGGCCCGACGGTGATCCGGGATCTCGAACTCGAGGTGAAGATGGCGTCGACGCTGACCATGCGGATCCCGGCGTACCTGCGCTACGACCTCGAAGGCCACGACGGCGAGCTGAACGTTGCTGCACTGCAAGCATTTTGGGAGCTGCCGGCAATGGTGGGGCATTTTCTGCGCAGTGGAGTCCGCGCCGTGCCTGCCGGTGCTGACCTGGCAAAGGCGTTGCTGACGAACCAGGGTCTGGCAGGAACTCTCGGCTTTCTCAGTGGGTTCAGCGGTATGGGCAGCGGCGGCAAGGGACTCTTCGCGCGGTTTCTGGACGATGCGTGTGGCGGCGATGAAGTCGGGATGAGGAGGCGGCTCGCCGGCCAGGTTGGCATCTCGAGCGGTGACGACCTTCAACTGAGCGCCGCCGACCTGCTGAGACACCTCTCGGGAGCGCGGTGGCGCAAGCTCATCGGAACCGGGCATGCCGTAGTCGCGGCCACCGAGCGCGCCGGCCAACGCAGCGTAATCTTCGCCGAGGTGGGCTCTGAACCGGCCAGGCTGAAGAGGATCCGCGTGTTCAGCGAGGCGGGCGACGGCTAGCCCCGGGACGTGAGACGGTAACAGGACAATGGACACCGATGACTACATGACGTACGAGGAATTCGGACGGAAGTTCTTCGAGGTCGCCGTGACTGAGGAACGAGTGGGCGGCGCGATCGCCGCCATCGCCGGGGACGAATTCGAGATGGGCCCGATGGAGCAGGGGCCTGGCGGGATCGCGAAGGTCACCGCCAGGGTCAAGATCCAAGAACCTCGGGTGACGCGGAAAGTCGGCGAGACGATCACCTTCGCCATCCGAATCCCCCTAGAGATCAACATGGTCGTCGACCTGCGGATCGATAGGCCGAAATTCATCGTCTTCGGCGAGATTGCGTTGACTGCGACGGCCAGGGCCGCCGAGCCGCTGCTGTTGATCCTCGATTTTCAGAAGCCGCGCTCATCCGATATCTCGATCCACGTCACGTCCAAGTCTCTGCGTGCCGAGGTCGTGCGCATCATCGGCGGCATCGATGCCGAGATCAGGCGGTTCATCGCTGCCCACGTTTCCCGCGAGATCGACAGCCCTGCATCTAAGAAGGCGAAGATCATCGACGTGGCCAATAGTATCGACGGGGCGTGGACCGGCGTCTGACGTGCATGTTTAGCCGCGCCTGACGCCCGGGCCGTACGATGCCCGGGTGCAGCGCAAACGAACGATGGCCCTCGCCCTTTCCGTCGGTGTATTGGCGTCCGGCCTTGTGTGGGCCGCGCCGGCGCAGGCCGATCCGACCGATGACGCGTTTCTTTCGGCGCTGACGAACGCCGGGGTGGGCACGGCCGATCCCGCCAACGCGGCCGCGCTGGGACAGCAGGTCTGCCCGATGTTGGCTCAGCCAGGTCAGACCGCCGCCGACGTCGCCGCGAAGGTGGCAGACGCGGGTGGCATGTCGTTTGGCCCGGCGACCATGTTCACCGGCCTCGCGATCTCGCTGTTCTGCCCGGCGGCGATGTCATCGATCAGCAGTGGACAGTCGCCGATCCCGCTGGGGCTGCTGGGCTTCTAGGCACGCAGACCTTCCAACCGCGGCCGCTGCGGTTCCCGCCCATCGCCTTCGGACCGACCCCGTACGTGACGCCATAGCCACGGCATGAGCATGTTCTGGGTCCAGAGCACCTGTGAGTACAGCTGCGAACTCAGTGACGTCCTGCCGGAAACGGCGCTGGACTCTGCCCAATCGTGGTTGCTCCCAGGCAAACCCAGCGCCTCGGCGGCCGCAGCTGCGAACAGCATGTGGCCCTTGGGGGAACCGTGTACCCGGTCGGCGCTCCAGGTGTCCGGCTCGGCCATCGACGGCACGTCGTAGAGGTCGACGAGGCGGAACCCATGGCGGTCGGCAGCGGCCCTGATCGCGTCGTTGACCTCGAGGACTCGTGACGCAAGCAGCCTGCCGACGGGCAGGATCCGCGCGATGTCGGGAAAGGTTGTCGTCACCACGGTCGCGCCGGACTCAGACAGCCGGACGTGCAGGTCATCGAGTTCGGCAAGCGTGCCATCAAATCCTGGGCCCGGGCGGGTCACGTCGTTCATGCCGACGCAGACCGTGATGAGGTCCGGCTGCATCGCCAGTGCCTTGGGGAGTTGGACGTCGACGACGTCGCGGATCCGCCTGCCGCGCACGGCGAGGTTGGCGTACGTCAGTCCCGGGTGGTGCTCGTTGATCATCACGGCCAACCGGTGCGCGAAGCCCGTCAGACCGACGGTGTCGTTGCCGTCCCAGAGTCCCTCGGTCTGGCTGTCGCCCATCGCGACATATCGGGAGTACCCGGACACAACGCGACTCTAGCGGCGAAGCGCGGCTTCTACCTGCGACGCTCCGGCACGCACCGCCAATTCGCGGTGCCGGTCGGTCACCTGGGCCCCGCCTGCTCGCAGGATGTCGACGACGTCGGCGACCTCGCCGGCGCGGTATCCCGCGAATTGCGCCCCGGTCGGCCACCAGGCCAGCAGCGCGTCGAGGCCACGGCGGGGGTCGGCACCGAGTTCGACCATCGCGGCCACCGTCGCAGGCAGAATCCGGCACGCTGCATGGTCGATGGGTTGGGCGCCGCTTGGCATCGC